>NZ_JBELQE010000108.1:0-5790 GCF_040270385.1 Methylorubrum podarium
GGACCGGAGCGGGGGCCGGGATCGGCTGCCGCGCCAACTGTGCCGCGGCGAAGGGGGCGGCGACCGGTACGGGCGCCGGGGCGACGACCTGCGTGAAGACCGGGGCCGGAGCCGTGGCTTCCGGCTGCGCGACCGCCCCGGCGGCCAGCGGACGGGCCGGGCGGATCGCGGCGCGGGCGGCCATGGCGTTCGGCACGGGGCGCGCCGAGGCCGGGGCGGCGACCGGCTCGGCGATCTCGACCGCGGCTTCGGACGGGCCGAACCAGCCGTGCAGGGCCGACCAATCCGGGACGTCCGACCAGTCGGACGGCTCGGCCGGGACCGGCGGGATGAAGGGCGCGTACATCCCGAAGGCAGGGACCTCCTCCGCCACGACGGGGGCGGCGGCCTCATGGCGCGGCGCCTCGACCGGGATCGCCTCGATTGCGGGCTGGGGCGCGGGCTGCGGGAGCTGGACGACGGGCTTCGGCCGGCGGTCGGGGGTGCGGAAGAAACTCACGCCCGGCGGCGGCACGAACGGGCGGCGCCAGCTCGGCACCTCCGAGACGGCCTGCTCGGTGCGCAGCCGGGCGGCCTCGGCCTCCTCGGCGGCCAGCTGCGCCGCGCGCTCGGCGGCCTCATACTCCGCCGCCTCGCGGGCTCGCTGCGCCTCCAGCGCCGCGGCCTCGGCGGCGGCCCGGGCGTCGAGCAGGGCCTGGGCGCGGGCCTGCGCCTCGCGCTCGGCCTCCAGCGCCTGGCGGCGGCGCTCCATCAGGACGGTGTCGGGCGTGCGGGTGAAGCGCACCGATTCGGGCAGGGGCGCCTGCGGCACGCCGTAGGCGCCGCCCGGATTCGCGGGAGGGGAAACGGGCAGGGCGTGCGGCATCGGGACCGCGCCGGCCTCCGGAGCGATCGCCGCCGGGCGGCGCGGCGTGCGCACCAGGACGCCGGGGCCGGAGGCGCGGGGATCGATGCGACTCTCGAACGGCATCTCGAGCGGGCCGTCGTAGGGCAGGGCCGGGGCGGGCCTCTCGAACAGCCCCTCCTCCCGCTCCTGCGTCCACGCCTCCGAGGCCCAAGTCTCCGGTATCGCGGACTCCTGGGCGGCCGGGGCGCGGCCGAGCATCGCGCCGGGCGGCACCAGCCAGCTCGGCACGCTGCCCGCGTCGAAGCCGTCCGCGCCCGGAACCGGCAGGGCGGGATGCGGCAGCGCCTGCGGGAGCGCCCGCGGCGGGGCCGGGGGCGCGCCCGCGATGCGCCGGGCGAGGTTGGAGCGAAGGCTCATCAGCCGATGGGCGATGCCGCCGATCGACCGATCCAGGCGGTCGCCGCCGCGGCTCGGCCGCGACGGATCTCGATGGGAGTAGGGAGGCCGTCCCGATGCGCGCATGATCTGTGAGATGACTCGAAACAAGGTCCGGCTCCTGCGGAGCGGTTCGAGCCCCAAGCTAGGCGGATCGTCGTTAACGAACGCTTGCCTCGGCCCCTTGCTCGGCCCCTTGCTCAGCCCCTTGCCCTGCCCTCCTCCGGACCGTTCCGCCTCCCGCCGTGCAAGCGCGGCGCGAACCGGATATCGTCGAGCGCGGTTGGCGCTTTAAGGCGTTTTCCCGAAGACCTGACGGAGGGCAGCGGTCCGGCGACGGCCACGCCCGGGTTCAGGCTTGAGAAACAGCGTGCCGCGAGGCACTTGGCAGCGATTCCTGCCGTATCAGGTGAGGTTCGAGACCCGGTGACGACTCCGAGCCAAGAGACCTTGAGTCCGCAGGACTTCCGCTCCCTCTACCGGCACGGCTTCGCCCGCGTGGCGGCCTGCACCGGGCGCAGCCATCCGGGCGATCCGGCGGCCAATGTCGAGGACATCCTCGGGCTCGCGCGGCAGGCGCACGGGGCCGGCGCGGCGCTCGCGGTCTTCCCCGAACTCTGCGTGTCGTCCTACGCCATCGAGGACCTGCTGCTGCAGGCGACCCTCCTCGACGCGGTGGAGGCGGGCCTCGCGCGGCTGGTCGCCGAGAGCGCCGGCCTGACGCCGCTCCTCGTCGTCGGCGCCCCCCTGCGCTGGCGCAACCGGCTCTACAATTGCGCCGTGGCGATCCGGGGCGGGCGGCTTCTCGGCGTCGTGCCGAAGAGCTACCTGCCGAACTACCGGGAATTCTACGAGAAGCGCCACTTCGCCTCCGGCGCCGGGATCACCGGCGAGACGATCCGCCCGGCCGCGCTCGAGGCGCCGTTCGGCACCGACCTGATCTTTTCCGCCGAGGACCTGCCGGGCTTCCGCCTCGCCATCGAGGTCTGCGAGGATCTCTGGGTGCCGCAGACGCCGGGCATGGAGGCGGTGCTGGCCGGGGCCACCGTCATCGCCAACCCGTCGGGGAGCCCGATCACCGTGGGCCGGGCCGATTCCCGCGCCCTGCTGACCCGCGCCGCCTCGATGCGGGGCCTGTGCGCCTACGTCTACGCGGCGGCCGGCACCGGCGAATCCACCACCGACCTGTCCTGGGACGGGCAGACCAGCATCGACGAGAACGGCGTGCGGCTGGCCGAAGGCGCGCGCTTCCCCGAGGGGCCGGTGGTGACGCTCGCCGACATCGACCTCGACCTGATCGCCCAGGAGCGGCTCCAGGCCGGCAGCTTCGACGACAATGCCCGCCGGCACGAGCGCCTGCCCTGGCGGACGGTCTCCTTCCGGCTCGATCCGCCGCGGGGCGATCTCGGACTCGAGCGCCGGGTCGAGCGCTTTCCCTTCGTGCCCTCCGATCCGGCCCGCCTCGCGCAGGATTGCTACGAGGCCTACAACATCCAGGTCGCCGGGCTGGCCCAGCGCCTCGCCGCCACCGGCACGAAGCGGGCGGTGATCGGCGTGTCCGGCGGCCTCGACTCGACCCACGCCCTGATCGTCGTGGCCAAGGCCTTCGACCGGCTCGGCCTCCCGCGAAAAAACATCCTGGCCTACACCCTGCCGGGCTTCGCCACCTCGGACGAGACCAAGACCAACGCCCACGCGCTGATGCGGGCGCTCGGCACCACGCCGGAGGAAATCGACATCCGCCCGGCCGCCCGGCAGATGCTGGCCGATATGGGCCACCCGTTCGGGCGGGGCGAGGCGGTCTACGACGTCACCTTCGAGAATGTGCAGGCGGGGCTTCGCACCGACTACCTGTTCCGGCTCGCCAACCAGCACGGCGGGATCGTGATCGGCACCGGCGACCTCTCGGAGCTGGCGCTCGGCTGGAGCACCTACGGCGTCGGCGACCAGATGAGCCATTACGGCGTCAACGCGGGCGTGCCCAAGACCCTGATCCAGCACCTGATCCGCTGGGTGATCTCGTCCGGACAACTGGGCGCCGAGGAGAACCGGACGCTCCAGGCGGTGCTCGACACCGAGATTTCTCCCGAGCTGGTGCCGGCCTCGGAGGGCGAGGGGCCGCAGAGCACGGAAGGCAAGATCGGCCCCTACGCGCTGCAGGATTTCTCGTTGTGGTTCACCCTGCGCCACGGCTTTCCGCCCTCGAAGATCGCCTTCCTCGCGCTCCACGCCTGGGGCGACGCGGGGAGGGGCGACTGGCCGCCGGACTTCCCCGTGCGCAAGCGCGTCGCCTACGACTTGGCCGAGATCCGGCGCTGGCTCGGCGTGTTCCTCGACCGCTTCTTCCGCTTCAGCCAGTTCAAGCGCTCGGCGCTCCCCAACGGCCCGAAGGTCTCGGCCGGCGGCTCCCTCTCGCCCCGCGGCGACTGGCGCGCCCCGTCGGATGCCAGCGCCCGGGCGTGGCTCGACGAGCTGGAGCGCAACGTCCCGCAGGCGTGACGGCAGCCGGCCTTCCGCGGAGGCGTCGCGTCAGGGCCGGCTCATGGGGCTCCGCCGGTCCGCGCCCCGCCGCCCGCTGCCGGGGCGGGATCGAAGCCGTCGAGGGCCTCGACGGAGGGCGCCCGGCCGGCCCGGCGCTGGGCGACGTAGTCGAGGACACCGGCCACGGCGCGCTCGGAATAGGGCTTGGCGATCACGCCCAGCGCACCGGCGAAATCCGGCGGGATGCGCTTGGCGTTGGCGGTCATGAACACCACCGCGACCTGCGGGTCGCGGCTCAGCGCGCGGGCCACCTCCACGCCGGTCGGCCCATCGACGAGGTGGACGTCCACGAGCGCCACGTCCGGCCGGGCGGTGTGGCCGAGCGCGATCGCATCCGCCGAGCAGCCCGCCACGCCGACGCTGACATGGCCGAGATCCTCCAGGAGATATTCCAGCTCGAGGGCGATCAGCACCTCGTCCTCGACGACGAGGATGCGCAGGGGCGCCTCCGTCACCTCGGCCATTCCGGCCCTCCCGCCCTCGTTCCTCGGCTCGAACCGACACTATCCGCCGGATATGCCGGGAGCGGAACCGGCGCCGTCCGGTGCGGGATCCGTTCGCGGTGGATACGGCCCGGCCGGAGGGCGGACGGACCGGTCACGGGGCGTCGGACCCGGTGAGCGGGATCGTGATCGCGATCCGGGTGCCGGGCCCGGCATCCGACCATTCGAGGGTGCCGCGCAGCTGGCGCACCACCATCTCGACGAGGGTGCGGCCGAATCCGGCCGGGTTGGCGGGCGCCGAGGCCATGCCGACGCCGTCGTCCTCGATGACGAGGCGCATCCCCGTCCCGCAGCGCTGCGCCTCGATGGCGACCCGGCCGTGGCGCTCCTCCGGAAAGGCGTGCCGCAGGGCGTTGGTCGCCAGTTCGTGGATCAGCAGCGCCAGGGGCGCGGCCATGGCGGCGGAGAGCGCCAGCGCCTCGATCCGGGTCTCGATCCGGGTGCGGTCCTCGTCGAGGCCGGCGGCGAGGTCGGCGATCAGGTCGGCGGTGAATTCCCTGAAGTCGAAGCGGGAGACGTCGCCCTCCGAGTAGAGCATCCGGTGGGCGGTCGAGAGGGCGCCGATCCGGTCGGCCATGGCCTGGAGCGCGTCGCGGGCATCCCCCTCGGGCGTGCGGCGGGCCTTCAGCAGCATCAGCGAGGAGATGACCTGGAGGTTGTTCTTGACCCGGTGATCGACCTCGTGGAGCAGCGCGGTCTTCTGCTCCAGGGCCGAGCGCAGGTCGGCGGTGCGCTCGTTCACCTCGCGCTCCAGCGCGTCGTTGGCATCGCGCAACGCCAGTTCCAGGCGGTGCTTGTCGGTCATGTCGGCCTGGGCCGAGAAGAAGAACAGCACCTGGCCCGCCCCGTCGCGGACGGGGTTGATCGTCATGCCGTTCCAGAACGTCGTGCCGTCCTTGCGGTAGTTGAGCAGCTCGCCCTCGAACGGCCGGCCGGCCCGGAGCGCCGCGCGCATCGTCTGCAGCACCTCCGCATCGGTGCGCGGACCCTGCAGCAGGCGGCAATTGTGCCCGTAGAGCTCGTCGCGGGCATAGCCGGTCAGCGCGAGGAAGGCGTGGTTGGCCCAGACGACGGGGTTGTCGCGCCGCCGCGGATCGGTGACGACCATGGGGGTCGGGCTCGCCTCGAAGGCTGCCGCGAAGACCTCCACCGTGACGCCCGAGGGCAGACCCGCTCCGTTGGAAAAACCCGTCATCACTACGCCGACACAGGCGCGCCACGCTCGATCGCGACGCGCGAACCGGAGTCACCCGACGCGTTCCGCAGCGTCCGGCCCCGCGACGGAAACGAACCCGGCCCTTCCCCGTTCCGTCGCCCGTTCCCCCGCCCGTCCCGTCGGGCGACGCCCGGATTCCCCCGCCCGCCCGGCAGCGCGTGCGGGGATTCGATTACGTTTCCGTCAACCATGTCGGCCCCATAAGAGGCACAGGATTCCGAAGTCGCGCTCCTCCCGCAAGAGAGGGC
>NZ_JBELQE010000109.1:0-10578 GCF_040270385.1 Methylorubrum podarium
TGGGGAGGGGTTCGGGGTGGGGGTGGTGCAGAAGGCACCGCACCGCCTCATCCTGAACCACCCCCACCTCCTGCCTCCTCCCCACAAGGGGGAGGAGCGGGGCGACGGCGGCTGAAGTGATCAACCGGAAACGGTATTATCGGTCGCGCCGCTGGATCGCTTCGCTCCGCTCGCGATGACGGCGCCTCTGACAGAAAAGAATCACTCCGTCAGCGAGCGCGCCTCTTCCGGCAGCATGATCGGGATGCCGTCGCGGATCGGGTAGGCCAGCTTGGCGGAGCGGCTGATCAGCTCCTCGCGGGCGGAATCGTATTCCAGCGGCTCCTTGGTCAGCGGGCAGACGAGGAGTTCGAGCAGACGGGGATCGACCCGGGTCGCCTCGACGGGCGGGGCAGAGCTATCGGCCATGGTTCGTGTCACTTCCGGTGGGCTGACTCGCGGCCGGCGGAGCGGCCGGGAGACGTGAAAACTACTGCAGGGTCGGCTCGGAGCCGCTGGCGCGCACGAGTTCCATCTCGGTCACGGCGACCAGCACCTCGGCCCGCGTCTTGAGGTCGGGCGCCTCCAGCATCGCCTGCTTCTCGCGCACGCCGAACGGGCTCATCATGCAGAGCGCGTTGACCAGCGCCTCGTTCGGCGCCTCCTCGATGCCGGCCCAATCGACCTGGAGCTCGTTGGCCTCGATGAAGTTGCGCAGGGCCCGCAGCACGCCGTCGCGGTCGACCGCCTCCTCCCCCGCCCGCGCCTCGAAATCCTGGGCGAAGGTCTCGTAGGACACCTGGCAGCGGCGGTAGGCGGTGGTGACGGCGAGTTCGCTCTCGACCCGGAAGCGGCTGACGCCGGTGAGCGAGATGAGGTAGCGCCCGTCGCCGGTCTCGGCGAACTGGCTGATCCGCCCGGCACAGCCGACGCGGTAGAGCCGGGGGCTGAGCGGCGAGCCGCCGCCCTCCGCGTCGGGCTGGATCATGCCGATGATCCGCTCGGAGCGCAGCGCGTCGTCCACCATGGCGAGGTAGCGCGGCTCGAAGATGTTGAGCGGCATCTGCCCCCGCGGCAGCAGCAGCGCCCCCGGCAGCGGGAAGATCGGAATGATGGCGGGGCAATCCGCCGGCGACTTGCAGCTCGGCTGCGGACTCATGCGCGGCTTTCCTGCTGAGGGAGGGGGCGGCGGGTGCCCCGTCCGGCTTCGGTCGCCGTCACGCTCTCGCGGGGATTTTGCCTCACGAGAACAGCAGCGTCGAGAGTTGGCGGCGTCCGCGGATCGCGGCCGAGTCCATCAGGCCCCAGGCCTCGAAGAACTGGAGCAGCTGCTTGCGGGCGGCGTCCTCGTTCCAGCTCCGGTCGGCGCGGGCGATGGCGACGAGCTGGTCGACCGCCTCGTCGCGCTTGCCGGCGGCGTTGAGGCCGAGGGCGAGGTCGAACCGAGCCTGGAAGTCGTTCCCGTCGGCCTCGATCCGCTTCTGCAGGCCGGCGAGGTCGCCCAGGCTCTCGGCCTGATCGGCGAGTTCGAGGGCCGCGCGCACGCCCGCGAGCAGCGGGTCGCCGGCCTTCTCCGCGGGCACCATGGCGAGAACCTGCCGGGCGTTCTCGGTCTCGCCGAGTTCGAGCTGGGTCTTGGCCAGCCCGGCGATGGCCTTGAGGTTCTCCGGCTCCTCGCGCAGCACCGCGGCATAGAGTTCGGAGGCCGAGGCGAGGTCGCCGGCCGAGGCGACGGCGGCGGCCTCTTCGAGCACCTGATCGATCTCGGAGGGGCCGGCGAGCCGGTCGACGAAGGCGCGCACCTCGGTTTCCGGCACGGCGCCCATGAAGGCGTCCACCGGGCGGCCGCGGTCGATCGCGATCACGGCGGGGATCGATTGCAGGCCGAGCTGCTGGCCGATCTGCTGCCAGACGCCCGGATGCTCGTCGATGTTGAGCTTGGCGAGCTTCACCCGGCCGCCGGCCGCCCGCACCACCTTCTCGAGGACCGGCGTGAGCTGCTTGCACGGGCCGCACCAGGGCGCCCAGAAATCGACGATCACCGGCTGGTTCATCGATTCGGCGATGACGTCCTGCCGGAAGCCCGCCGTGGTGGTGTCCTTGATGAGGCCGTCGGCGGGAGCGCCGGCGGCGGCGTTGGCTTCGAGCATGGAGCCCTCGAACAATCACAAAAACGCAAGTCGGTGCGTGCCGCGCAGGTTCGCACCGCACCGGCCCGTTACATGGGGCTTCGCGACGCAGCTGACCAGACGTTTTCGAAGGGCCGCCGGGAACGAATTCGGGGCGATCGCTTGAAAGCGATCACCCTTATTTTTCGCTGGCCTCAGTCGCCGGCGCCCGCCTCCGCGGGCTCAGGCTATCGCTCCGCTCGACGCTTTCCGAGGCTCATGCCTCGGAAAACCCGCTCCGCGCGGCGCTCTTCGCGCGATAGCCCTGAACGGATTCCCGCTCAGGGCTTGGGCGCGCTGGCCGGCCCCTCCTTCGGGGCGTCCTTCGCCGAGCCTGCGGCCCCCTCCTTGCCCGGCTCCGCGCCGGGTTTGGCATCGGTGACGAACACGCCCGCATAGGTCTTGCCCTGCGCATTCGCCTCGCAGGCGATCATCGTCTTGCCCGGCTCGGGCCGCGAGAACTTGCAGGCGCCGACCGCGGGGGTGGGACTGCGGACGATGCCCTCCTTATTCTTCATGCCCGCCACCACGAGGCTGATCGGCTGCAGCTGCTCGGTCTCCTCGGTCTGCTCGTGCTGCGCCCCGGAGCCGCTGAAGCTCAGGGTCTGGCCGTCCCAGGCGGCGAAGTCGAAGGTCGTGCGCCCGCGCGAGACCGTGTTGACGAGCTGCTCCTTGCAGTTCTGGGTGACGTCGAGGCCGCCGATCACCAGACGCTCGCAGCGACCGGTCATCGTCACCTCCGCCCCCTGCTGGGCCGTGGCCGGGCCGGCGGCCAGCAGGCCGAGGAGCGCGAGAAGCGGGGCGCGCGAGAGGGTCGTCATGGCGTGGGGTTCCTCCTGGTCGGCACTCGGTGCCGCGTGTCGCGATGGATATTTCCCGAGCTGCGGCCGGTTCAACCGCCGAAGCGCAGGGCGCGATCGTTGGGCGCATCGAAGTGGAGTTCGGGGCCGAGCGGCACGATCCCCGTCGGGTTGATGCCGGCATGGCTGCCGTAATAGTGGCGCTTGATCTGGTCGAGGTTCACCGTCTCCGCCACGCCGGGCAGGGCGTAGAGGTCGCGAAGGTAGTTCGACAGGTTGGGGTAGTCCGCGATCCGGCGCCGGTTGCACTTGAAGTGCCCGACATAGACCGCGTCGAACCGCACCAGCGTGGTGAACAGGCGGATGTCGGCCTCGGTGAGCGACGATCCGCAGAGGTAGCGCTGCCGGTCGAGCCGGTCTTCGAGCGCGTCGAGCTCGGCGAACAGGGCGGTGAAGGCCTCCTCGTAGGCGTCCTGCGTGGTGGCGAAGCCCGCCTTGTAGACGCCGTTGTTGACCCGGTCGTAGACGCGCGCGTTGACCGCATCGATCTCGGCCCGGAGGGCCTCCGGGTAGAGGTCCGGCCCCTCCGCGCCGAAGGCGTCGTTCAGCATGCGGATGATCTCGGCCGATTCGTTCGAGACGATGGTCCGGCGCGCCTTGTCCCACAGCACCGGCACGGTCACGCGGCCGGAATAGTCGGGCTTGGCGCGGACATAGATCTCGTAGAGCCGCCCGGCGCCGAACAGCGGCTCCGCGGTCGAGCCCGGCACGCCGCCCTCCTCCTCGGCCCGAAACACCCAGCCCTCCTCGCGCATGTACGGCGAGACCACGGAGACGGTGATGGCCGCCTCCAGACTCTTGAGCCGGCGGACGATCAGGGTGCGGTGGGCCCAGGGGCAGGCGAGCGCGACGATGAGGTGGTAGCGCCCCGCCTCGCCCGCGAACCCGCCCTCCCCCGAGGGGCCGGGGGCGCCGTCGGGCGTCACCCAGTTGCGGAAAGCGGAGGCCGAGCGCTCGAAGCGCCCGCCGGATTTGGCGGTGTCGTAGCCCCTGTCGTGCCACGCGCCCTCGACCAGCAAGCCCATCCCGAACGATCCTCTCGCGCTGCGCAGGGGGTGAGATGGGGGAGTCGGCCGCCGGGGGAAGTCTGCGGCAAGGATCCGGCGAACGGATCCCGCCGATCGATCCCGCGAAGGATCTCGGATCTCCCATGCGCGGTTCCGGGCTGGTGGTCGGGACCCGCCTGTCCCAGATAGGCCGCCGACCGCCGCCACCGTGTCCGGAGCCTGCCGATGTCCGCCCGCCTGTTCGAGCCCCTGCGCCTGGACGCCCTGGAGCTCGAGAACCGCATCATCATCGCGCCGATGTGCCAGTACTCGGCGCTGGCCGGTGCGGCGACCGACTGGCACCTGATGCATCTCGGCCAGCTCGCGCAGTCCGGGGCCGGGCTGCTCACCCTGGAGGCGACGGCGATCTCGCCCGAGGCGCGGATCTCGCCCGGCGATCTCGGCCTCTACGACGACGCCACCGAGCGGGCGCTGGCCCGGGTGCTCGACGCCGTGCGCGGCGCCGCACCGATCCCGGTGGCGATCCAGATCAACCATGCCGGCCGCAAGGCGTCGAGCCGCGCCCCCTGGGAGGGCGGCGCGCAGATCGCGCCGGAGGCCGTCGACGGCTGGCTCACCGAAGCGCCCTCGGCGATCCCCCACGCGGCGAGCGAGGTGCCGCCGCACGTCCTCGACGCGGAGGGTTTGAGGCGGGTGCGCGAGGGCTTCGTCGCCACGGCGAAGCGCGCCATGCGGCTGGGCATCGACGGCGTCGAGCTGCACGGTGCCCACGGCTACCTGCTGCACCAGTTCCTGTCGCCGCTCTCCAACCGCCGCGAGGACCAGTACGGCGGCAGCCTGGAGAACCGGATGCGCTTCCCTCTCGAATGTTTCGAGGCGGTGCGCGAGGCCGTGCCCGCCGGCAAGCCGGTCTGGATGCGGGTCTCGGCGACGGACTGGGTCGAGGAGGGCTGGGACCTCGACCAGACGGTGGAGCTCGCCCGCGCCCTCGGACGCCGCGGCGCGGCCGCCATCCACGTCTCGACCGGCGGCCTCTCGACCGCCCAGAAGATCACGCTGGGGCCGGGCTATCAGGTGCCCTTCGCCGAGCGGATCAAGGCGGAGACCGGACTCACCACCATCGCGGTCGGCCTCATCACCGAGCCGCGCCAGGCGGAGACCATTCTGGCCGAGGGCAAGGCCGACGCGGTCTCGCTCGCCCGCGCGATGCTCTACGATCCCCGCTGGCCCTGGCACGCCGCGGCCGAACTCGGGGCGCAGGTGCGGGCGCCGAAGCAGTACTGGCGCAGCCAGCCGCACCAGTACAAGGATCTGTTCAAGAGCGCGGCCTTCGGGCAGCGATAGCGCCCGCTCCAGAGCATCGTCCTGGAGATCGAATCCAGGACGATGCTCTTGGTCCCTGAATTAGCATCGTCTTTTTCCGAAAGCCGGCAGCCGCCTTTCGGGACGATGCTCTACTTCCCGACGGCCCCCACCAGCGGCCCGAGCGGGCGGCTGAGGTCGGAGCGGCCGAGGCCGGGCGCGTAGAGGCTCGAGACGCTGCCGTCGAGGAACAGGGCGTTGCGGCAGCCGAGGCTGTCCTTGAACAGGCGGGCGAAGGCGCCGAAGGTGACGGGGCGCTCCGAGATCGCGAACACCGCCACGCGCCCGCCGTCGCGGACGCCGACGCCGTTGCGGATCTTCTGGCTCGGGCCGTCCGCCGAGATCTTCGGGTGGACCTTGCCGTCGATCACCAGCATCGGCCCCGATTGCGTGGCGAAGTCGGGGGCCGGCTTGGCCCGCAGGTAGCGGGGGGTGTCGAGCACGCCGGCCCGGTCGCCCTTCACGTAGAAGACGCCGTTCGGCTTGAGGTGGAAGTTGCCCGGCCCATTGGCGGTGGAGACGCCCTTCATCTCGCGCCCCTCCTCGACATAGAGCCCGACCGGGGCCTGCCCCTTGTCGTACATGCCCGCATTCATCGCGAAGCTGAGGCGTTGGCCCTGCCGCTCGGCGAGACCCGACAGCGAGCCGTAGGGCAGCCCGTCCGCGCCGAGCCAGAACAGCCGCACGCGCTCGCGCCGCAGATCGACGGTGCAGACCGTGTAGGGCTGGCCCTCGAACTCGACCGCCTGGCACGGCCCCTTGGCGGGAGGGGTGGCAGGAGCAGTGGTAGGAGCGGTGACCGCCGTCGCGGCGGCCGGCTGCGCCCGGGCCGGCGCCGATGCGAGCGGGCCGAGGGCGGCGACGAGAACGGGAACGAGAACGGCGAAGCGGCGCGTCACGGGCGGGCGGTTCCTGTCTGGCGGCCGCCTGCGCGGAGCAGGCTCGGCCGTGTGCGCCCTCCTCGCGCGAAAGCATGGCAGCATTCAAGCGGACATCATCGGCGCTCTCTTCCCGATCGCCGGCACGACCGCGCCGCCTTCGGGACCAGAGGTCGCAGGGACCGATTTTTCCCGCCGAGCGTTCAAAGCCAACGGGGGATGGCGAAATTCTCTCTCGGGAGACGATCTGATGAAAAGGGTTGTTCTGGCATCGGCCGCGATGGCGGGCGCGCTGATGATGATCCCGGCAACCGCCGATGCCCGTCCGGGCTTCGGCGGCTTCCACGGCGGTGGGTTCGGCGGCGGGTTCCGCGGTGGCGGCTTCGGCGGGTTCCGGGGCGGCGGCTTCGGCGGTCCGCGCTTCGGCGGCGGGTTCGCCGGCCGGGGCGGCTTCTATCGCGGCGCCGGCTATGGCGGCTGGCGCGGCGGCTATGGCGGCTGGCGCGGTGGCTACGGCTACCGGCGCGGCATCGGCCTCGGCGGTGTCGGCCTCGGGCTCGGCCTGGGCCTCGCCGCGGGCGGCCTCTACGGCGCCTATGGCGGGTACGGCTATCCCTACGGCTACGGCGGATGGGGCAGCCCCTACGGCTACTCGACCGTCGGCTACGACCCCTATTACAGCGGCGGCTGCTACACCGTCCCGCGCCTGCGCTGGACGCCCTGGGGCTATCGCCGGGTCCTTGTCGAGCGCTGCTACTGATCAGCGAGACCGTTACGGAACGACGAGGGGCCGCACGCGGCCCCTCTTCTCTTCGCACAACATCAGCGCCGCTTCGCCTCGTCCCGCCGCATCGGCATGGCGTCGATGGTCGAGAACAGGCGCTGCGGCGCGATCGGCTCCTCCGAGGTGAGCTTGGCGCCGCCGTCCTTGCCGACGAGGACCGCCCGGAAGGCATCGCCCGGCAGGCCGAGACGACGGCGCAGGGCCACCGCGTCGGCCCCCGGTCCCACCGCCTCGACCGTGACGAGATCGCGCTCGGACGCTCCCGTCCGCGCGGAAGCGAGGGCCTGCCGTTGCGCCGCGAGGCGCGGGTCGCCCGCATCGCCCGCCGCCAGGACGAGGACCCGCGCCTTCCAGCGGTAGCCCGCCAGCGGATCCTCCCCCGCCGCCCCGGCGGGGCCGGCCGCCAGCACCGCCGCGGTCAGGGCCGCCATCCTCCACGCCATCGCGCATCTCCGCCCAGTGCCGCCTCGCCGAGGCCATCTCGCCGAGGCCGTCTTGCATTGCCGGAATCAGCGCGCGACCCATCTGCCCGGTTCCGTCTCGAACAACGCCGGAGCGCTCCATGGCCCTCGTCAACCGTCGGATCGTGCTGGCCGCGCGCCCGCACGGCGAGCCGAAGCCCGAACATTTCCGCCTCGAGGAAGGACGCCTTCCAGCCCCGAAGGAGGGGGAGGTCCTGCTGCGGACCCGCTGGCTCTCCCTCGATCCCTACATGCGCGGGCGGATGAGCGCGGCGAAATCCTACGCCAAGCCGGTCGAGATCGGCGAGACCATGGTCGGCCAGACGGTGAGCGAGGTGGTCGCCTCGGAGAACCCGGCCTTCGCCGAGGGCGACCTCGTGCTGGCCAATGCCGGCTGGCAGGACTTCGCCGTCTCGGACGGGCGCGGCCTGCGCCGCCTCGACCCCGCCGACGGGCCGCCGAGCCAAGCTCTCGGCATCCTCGGCATGCCCGGCATGACCGCCTATGCCGGCCTCCTCGAAATCGGCCGGCCGCAGCCGGGCGAGACCGTCGTGGTCGCCGCCGCCACCGGACCCGTCGGCTCCCTCGTCGGCCAGATCGCCCGCATCAAGGGCGCGCGGGCGGTCGGCATCGCCGGGGGCGCGGAGAAATGCGCCTACCTCACCGAGACGCTCGGTTTCGACGCCGCGGTCGATCACCGCGCCGACGACTTTCCCGAGGCGCTCTCCCGCGCCTGCCCCGACGGCATCGACGTGTATTTCGAGAATGTCGGCGGCGCCGTGTTCGACGCGGTGCTGCCGCTCCTCAACGAGTTCGCGCGGGTGCCGGTCTGCGGCCTCGTCGCGGGCTACAACCTGAGCGAACTGCCCCCCGGCCCCGACCGTTCGCCGATGCTGATGCGCGCCATCCTCACCAAGCGGCTGACATTGCGCGGTTTCATCGTCCGGGATTTTGCCGCGATGCAGGGCGACTTCCTGCGCGACGTCGGCGGCTGGCTGCGGGCCGGACGGGTCAAGGCGCGGGAGGACGTGGTCGAGGGACTGGAAAACGCCCCCACCGCCTTCGCCGGAATGCTGAAGGGCGCCAATTTCGGCAAGCTCGTGGTCAAGGTGTCCTGACGCGAGCCAGGCTCCGGCGAGCGCGACGGCGCTTGTCGGAATGGGAGAACAGATATAGAACATCTACGAGGGCGCGGCCTCAGTGGTTAGCGTGCACAAGCCTCGCCGACGGCTTGCCCGGCAGGGCGCCATGCTCAAGAGTCGCGGCCTTCGCGGGCGTCACGAAAAAATGCCCTGTGAGATCGGTTCGAATGGAGAGATGAGATGGCGGGCAGCGTCAACAAGGTGATTCTGGTCGGCAATCTCGGGCGCGATCCCGAGACCCGGCGCCTGGCCTCGGGCGACCCGGTGGTGAACCTGCGCATCGCGACGTCGGAGTCCTGGAAGGACAAGATGTCGGGCGAGCGCAAGGAGAAGACCGAGTGGCACTCGGTCGTGATCTACAACGAGAACCTCGCCCGCGTGGCCGAGCAGTACCTGCGCAAAGGCTCGAAGGTCTATATCGAGGGCCAGCTCCAGACCCGCAAATGGGCCGACCAGTCGGGCGTCGAGAAATACACGACCGAGGTGGTGCTCCAGCGCTTCCGCGGCGAGATGACGATCCTCGACGGCCGCGGCGGGGGCGGCGGCGACTTCGCGGGCGAGGACGAGGGCGGCGGCCAGATCAGCCGCGGCGGCGACCGGGGTGGCGACCGCGGCGGACGCGACGAGTACGGCGGCGGACGCTCCGGCGGCGGCGACCGCCGGCCCTCCTCGGGCGGCGGCGGCGGCGGCGGCAAGCCCAACTACGACCTCGACGACGACATCCCGTTCTAGGATCTGTGATACGATAGTCCGTTCTGTCGGAGGGGGCTGGCGCTCGTTGCGCCGGCCCTTTTTGATGTTGGGCAAGGCTCCGACGAGTCTTCTTCAGCGGGAGGCAAGGTCGCGCTGATCGAAAGCGCGACGCATTCGTTTAACCCTCGGCCGCCTCAGGATGCCGGCATCGGGGTTAATGCCAGCTGGGGGAGCCACTTGGTCGCCGCGCTGTCCGACTTCCGCTGCTGGAGGGACGCGTACGGGTGCAAAGCACCCGTCCTCTTCAACAAACCTTCCCGGTGGCGGCTTCAAAATCCTGCGCCATAATGGTTTCGCGCCGTCCGGCGCGCGGAGGCAGCCAGGGATCCATGCTCAACACAGCGTCGAACGCGCCCGTCGTCGAGGAGCGCCCGCTGGAGAAGGCGCTGGGCCATCAGGTCCGCCTGCTGCGGCGCGAGCGCGACCTGTCGGTGGCCGATCTCGGCAGCGCCGCCGGCATCTCGCCGGGCATGATCTCGAAGATCGAGAACGGCGCGATCTCGCCCTCGCTGGCCTCGATCAACGCCATCGCCTCGGCGCTCAACGTGCCGATCACCGCGCTCTTCGCCGCCTTCGAGGAGACCCGCGACTGCAGCCACGTCAAGCGCGGCCAGGGCGTGCCGATCGAGCGGCGCGGCACCAAGGTCGGCCATCTCTACGAGCTCTTGGGCGCCGGCATCCGCGGCGACGTGGTAGTGGAGCCCTACCTCATCACCCTGCAGGACGAGGCCGAGGCCTATACGAGCTTCCGCCACATCGGCACGGAGTTCATCTACATGCTGACCGGCGAGGTGATCTATCACCATTCGGGCCAGGACTATCACCTGGAACCCGGCGACGCGCTGATGTTCGATTCGAACGGCCTGCACGGCCCGGCCAAGCTCCTCAAGACGCCGATGACCTATCTCTCGGTCATCGTCTATCCGCGGGCGTGAGCGGACGGCGGTAACGGCCCGTTCACCCTGACCTGCGAGGCATCGTGCGACGGGGCGGGAGTGTGATGCGATGACGGGCGGTCGGCAGCGGGTGCTCGGTGCCCTCATTGCCATGGCCGGGCTCCTCGGCACGCCCGCTTTCGCCGCCGACCTGCCCCTGTTCGAACCGGGCTACGCCGCCGCGCCGCCGGCCCCGCGCTTCTTCCCCCGCGGCGACGGCGATGCCCTCGTCGACGGGCCGCCCCGCCC
>NZ_JBELQE010000110.1:0-96378 GCF_040270385.1 Methylorubrum podarium
TGGGGAGGGGTTCGGGGTGGGGGTGGTGCAGAAGGCACCGCACCGCCTCATCCTGAACCACCCCCACCTCCTGCCTCCTCCCCACAAGGGGGAGGAGAGGGGCGATGCCAGAGGTGATCAACCGGGAACCGTGTGATGCCCTTTCCGCTCGATTCCTGCGGTCCTCGCTCTGGCATCGCTGGGCAGAACCCGAACCGATCGACCGGAGACCGGATCAGACCGGCCCCGCTGCGGCGTCGCCCTGCAGGTAGGCGGCGAGATTGCGCCGGATGCGCTCGAGCGGCACCTCGGCCGGATCGGGCAGGACGAAGCTCTCCTGCGTGATCGTCTCGTAGGCGCGGATGTAGACCGCCGCGGCCCCGAGCACGACCTCGGGCGGGATCTCCGGGATCGGATCGCGGTAGGGGTCGCAGCGCGCCACGACCCAGTTGCGGACGTAGTCCTTGTCGAAGCTCTCCGGCGCCGTCCCGGCCGCGAGCCGCTCGGGGTAGCTTTCCGCGAACCAGTAGCGGCTGCTGTCCGGCGTATGGATTTCGTCGGCGAGCACGATCCGCCCGTCGGGGTCGGTCCCGAACTCGTACTTGGTGTCGGCGAGGATGAGGCCGCGCTCGGCGGCGAGCGTCTGGCCGCGGGCGAAGAGTGCCAGCGCCGCCTCGGAGACGGTCCGCCACTGCCCGGCCGTCAGCAGACCCTGTTCCAGGATCGCCGCCTCGCTGAGCGGTTCGTCGTGTCCCCCGGCCGCCGCCTTCGTCGTCGGCGTGATGATCGCCTCCGCCAATCGCTCGTTCGGGCGCAGGCCGTCGGGCAGCTGGTGGCCGTACATCGCGCGGTCCCCGCGCTGGTAGCGGGTCAGGATCGAGGTGGAGGTGGTGCCCGCAAGGTAGCCCCGCACCACGATCTCGACCGGCAGGATGTCGAGGCGGCGCCCGACGACGACGTTCGGGTCGGGATAGGCGAGCACGTGGTTCGGACAGATGTCGGCGGTCCGCTCGAACCAGTAGCGCGCGGTCTGCGTCAGCACCTGCCCCTTGAAGGGGATGGCCGCGAGCGGGCGATCGAAGGCGCTGATCCGGTCGGTGGTGATGAGGATCCGGCGGCCGTCCGCCAGATCGTAGTTGTCGCGAACCTTGCCCCGATAGCGCTCGGGCAGGCCCGCGATCTCCGCCTCGTCCAGAACGTGATGCGCGTACCGCGCGAGAGGGCCGATATCCTTCATTCGTCTCACCCGCTCGTTTCAGGCAGGAAGGTCAAGCACGCCTCGTAGCAGGGAAGTGCCCGATCCGCCTCTCTCGATCGTGCGTGCGGCCGCGCGCCCTGTGCCCGCGGCCCCCGACGACGGTTCAGGCCCCGGCCCTCCTCAAGACGAGGCTGAGATTGTTGGCCGGCATGGCGATCTGCCGGTCGAGGCGCAGGCCGTGCTCGGCCGCGACGGCGAGGACCGCGTCGCGGTCGCGAACGCCCCAGTCCGGATCGCGGGCCCGCAAGCCGTCGTCGAACTGCGCGTTGCTCGCCGAGATGTGCGCGCCGCCGATCCGGAACGGGCCGTAGAGGATGAGCAGGCCGCGATCCGGGAGCAGGCGGCCGGCGCCCGCCATCAGGCCCTCGGTCGCCGCCCAGGGCGCGATGTGGATCATGTTGATGCACAGGATCGCATCCGCCCGGGTCACCGGCCACGCCCGCGCGCGCGCATCGAGTGCGACCGGCGCGAGGAGGTTCGGCAGGCCGGCGGCGCGGGCATGGGCGGCGATGCTGCCGAGCGCTCTGGAGTCCGGATCGCTCGGCTGCCAGCGCAGGTCCGGCAGGGCGGCGGCGAAGCGCACCGCGTGCTCGCCCGACCCGCTCGCCACCTCCAGGACGTGACCGCCGCGCGGAACGAAGTCGCGCAGGACATCGCGCAGAACCTCGAGGATGGCCGCCCCGTTGCGCGCCGCGGCCGGTGCGAACAGGGCCTCGTCGGTGGCGCTCTCGCCGCTCACGCTGCATCTCCCGCAAGTCCTGCCCGGCCGGCGGCGCGACAGGGCGATCCGTCCGTGCGCCTCCCTCTCGCCCCAATCAAGCCCTGTCTGGCCCGACCGAAATCCGGCAGCCTGCGCCCTCGCCCTCCGTCCCCGGGCCCGGGCCCGGGCCTCGGCGGCACGTCCGTTCCTCAGCCAAGGCCCCCGTCTTGAACGCACCCCATCGCGCCGGCACAGCGCCGCGCCTCAGCCCGGACGAGATCCGCTCGATCATCGTCGGCCTCGTCGCCGCGATGCTGCTCGCGGCCCTCGACCAGACCATCGTGGCGACCGCCATGCCGACGATCGGGCTCGACCTCGGCGATGCCGCGAACCTGCCCTGGATCGTCACGGCCTATCTCCTCGCCTCCACCGCCGTGACGCCGCTCTACGGCAAGCTCTCCGACATCCACGGCCGGCGGATCATGCTGCTGATCGCGATCGCGACCTTCAGCATCGGCTCGATCCTCTGCGCGCTGGCCCCGACGATGATCGCCCTGGCGCTCGCCCGCGGCCTCCAGGGCATCGGCGGGGGCGGCCTGATCGCCCTGTCGCAGACCATCCTGGCCGACATCCTCTCGGCCAAGGAGCGGGCGCGCTATCAGGTCTACATCGCGGGCGTGTTCGCCCTGTCCTCGGTGGCCGGGCCGCTGCTCGGCGGCTTCTTCGCCCAGCACCTGCACTGGTCGGCGATCTTCTGGATCAACCTGCCGATCGGGCTCCTCGCCTTCATCCTCACCAACGACAAGCTCAAGCTCCTGCCGCGCAACGAGCGGCGGCACAGCGTCGATTATCCGGGCGCGGCCCTCCTCGTCGTGAGTTCGACCAGCCTGATGCTGGCTCTGAGCTGGGGCGGCGTGCGCTACCCTTGGAGCTCGGCCCCGGTGCTCGGGCTCGCCGCCTTCGGCCTCCTCAGCGGCGCGGGTTTCGCCGCCCGCCTCGCGACCGCGGGCGAGCCGCTGATCCCCCTGAGCGTGCTGCGCGACCGCGTCGTCACCAGCGCGACGCTCGCCGCCTGCTTCGCCATGGGCACCCTGATCGGGCTCAGCATCTACGTCCCGATCTTCCTCGAGGGCGTCATCGGGCTCGATCCCAGCCGCTCGGGCCTCGCGATGGTGCCGCTGATGGTCGGGACGGTGGTGGGCGCCACCCTCTCGGGCCGGTCGATGGCCTATCTCCGGCACTACAAGCGCGTGCCGCTGGTGCTGCTGACGCTGAGCGTCGGCGCCTGCGGGCTGCTCGCCGCCATGGGTCACGGGCTTCCGCTCTGGCTCATCGAGATCCTGTTCGTGCTGCTCTCGATGGGCATCGGCACGGTGCTGCCGCTCTCGACCATCGTGGTCCAGAACGCGGTCGCGCCGCAGCAGCTCGGCATCGCCACCGCCTCGATGAACTTCTTCCGCTCGCTCGGCGGCGCCCTGATCGTCGCGATCTTCGGCACCCTCGTGCTCGGCGGCGCGGGCGGGATCGGAGACGGCGCGGCGCACGACATGGCCGCGCTGATCCGGGGAGCCGATGCCGGGCAGCTCGGGCAGACCTTCCGCCTCGTCTTCCTCGCCGCCTGCTTCGGCCTCGTCCTGGCCCTCCTCTGCCTCGCCCTCGTCGAGGAGCGCCCGTTGAAGGATTCCGGCGGCCACGGGCGCGACGAGCCGGATCGGGCCGGGTGATCGGCCGTCGGGCGGCCTCGCCGGACGCCGTTTTCAAAGCGGCGTCCGCGTGCAAAGCTCTCCACACGAGAGTGCACCAGGACGGCTCCCCCGAAGGCGGGCGAGACCGTCCGTGCGGCCGGATCGGGGGAGCGCGATGGCATCGTCCGACATCGACCGGATCCGGGCGCGCCTCGCCGCGCATCCGAGGCCGGCCGACCTCGCCGCACGGCGGGCGCGGATCGACGGGCTCGGGGCCGGCTACCCGCTGCCGCCGGACGTGGCCGTCGAGCCGGTCGATGCCGGCGGCGTGCCCGCGGAGTGGACCAGCACGCCCGCGGCGGGCGGCGGCCGCGTCGTGCTGTTCCTGCACGGAGGCGGCTACGTCTCCGGCTCTCTGACGAGCCATCGCCACATGGTCGCGCAGGCCGGGCGCGAGGCCGGGGCGCGCACCCTCGCGCTCGACTACCGGCTCGCGCCCGAGCACCCGTTCCCGGCCGCCCTCGAGGATGCCCTGGCCGGATACCGGTTTCTCCTCGCTTCAGGGATCGCACCGGCACGGATCGCGCTCGCGGGGGAAAGCGCGGGCGGCGGTCTCGCGCTCGCCACAACCCTGTCGCTGCGGGAGGCGGGCCTGCCGCTTCCGGGCTGCCTCTGGCTCAGCTCACCCTGGACCGATCTCGCCCTGACCGGTGCCAGCCTGGAGACCAAGGCCGCCGTCGATCCGCTGCTCAGCCGGGCCTACCTCGCGGAACTGGCAGGCCTCTACCTCGACGGCGCCGATGCGCGCGGTCCGCTCGTCTCGCCGATCCACGCCGACCTGACGGGGCTGCCGCCGATGCTGATCCAGGTGGGCTCGGCCGAAACGCTTCTCGACGACGCGGTCCGGCTCGCCGCGGCCGCGGGAGCGGCGGACGTCTCCGTGCAGCTCACGATCTGGCCGCACATGATCCATGCCTGGCATCTCTTCTACCAGGAGGTGGCCGATGGACGGCGCTCGCTGGCGCAGGCCGGCGCCTTCATCAGAGCCCATCTCGACGGCGCCTGAGGCGGCTATCCCCCCTGCACCTGCCTCTGGTCGCTCTCCAATTGCCGCAGCAACTCCGCCAGGCGCGGGTCGAGCACCTCGTCGAGCACCGGCTCGTACATCGCTTCCAGCTGTCGCCCGAGCCGCAGCCGCGTGCGGGCGTCGAGGATCGGGCCGTGCTCGACCGCGGGCGCCGACGACGGGATCGCATCAGGTTTGGCGTTCATGGGAAACCGATGCTCGACATGGTCGGGAGACGATCGCGGGAAGCCTTGCCATCAACCGAACCCGCCCGCTCCGCGTTCCGGCCCGGCGACGGCATTCGGTCCGCAATGCGAGCAGACAGGGGATCGACCGGATCGGCGCAGGACGGAGGAGGAGGCACCAGCGAGCATCGGCGCAACCGACGGCACGGTCAGGCACAAGGACCGATCCCGCACCGAGTCCCGTCGACGGACCGTCGGTTCAGGTCGGCGTTCACGGGCCGGCATGCTCCTGCGCTTCCTCGCCCGCGGGCTTGCCGTCGTCTCGGGCGCGGTGGAGCACGAAGATCGCGAACACCATCGTCAGGATCAGGCCGGCCAGAACCCCGAGTTCGATCATCGATGCCTGGAACAGCGCCTGCTTCTCCGGGGACCAATCCTTGGCGTGGGTGATCTCCGAGGATTGCAGGGTGATCACCAGGACCCGCCGGATCGAGGCGATGAGCCCGACGATCAGGAACGGCTCGCAGGTCAGCTTGCCCGAGCGCATCGACACCCGCACCGTGTGCAGGATCTCGATGAGCATCAGCAGGAACAGCAGCCGGTCCACCACCTCCAGGATCTGGTCGGCGCCTCCCAGGGTGCGGAACGCCTCCCAGGTCAGCCCGGCGGCATCGATCAGCGCGACGAGGGCTGTCAGGGCGAGCAGCGCGCCGAGGGCCGCGTAGATCGCGTGCTCGGTATGGAGGAAGACGAAGCTCGCCGCGCGCGTGAGCCGGCCCTGATCCTCTCTACCGCCGGACATGGCTCACGTCCTCCATGTATTCGGGTGATCAGACACGATCTGCGGTCGAGCGTCCAGCGCGGGAGCACGGGCTCGCCGCACGGCTCAAGCAACGGTGATGGTCTCTCGTCCGGTGCGAGCGCAACGGCGGTCGACGCCGGCTCAGCCGCCGCATACCAGGGACGCCGCCGGTCCGGAAAAATCCCGAACGGTGCATATTCGACAGCGGCGCGTGCATAAAACGCCCAGCGCGCTTGCATGATTTTGCGGTATAATTCAAAGTTCAATCGGCCGTCGGCCCAGGTCTACGCTGCGCCTCCCGAGGTCCGGCAAGGCGTGGTTCTCGCCAACCGTCGGGGCTGCCGGTGCAGCAGGCCGGTCTTCGAGCCAAAAAAACAGACCGCGTGCCGAAAGAGTGCGCCGCAAGAGGAAACGCCATGAGAGTCGCCATGCAGGCCGCGATCGCGGCCCTGTTGTTGTCTGCTGCCTCGGCGCAGGCCTGGGAACCGACGAAGCCGATCGAGATCATCGTTCCCTTCCCGCCCGGCGGATCCTCCGACCAGATGGCGCGCACGATCCAGGGGGCGATTCAGAAGAACAGCCTCGTCAAGCAGCCGATCATCATCGTCAACAAGCCCGCCGCGGCGGGCGGCGAGGCGATGCTCGACATCCAGAAGTCGGCCGGCGACCCGCACAAGCTCATCACCACGTCGAGCGGCATCTACATGACGCCGCTCTCCACCAAGCTTCCGGTGAGCTGGAAGGACTTCACGCCGATCGCGATGATGGCGCAGGACGCCTTCGTGCTCTGGGTCAACAGCGCCAAGCCCTACAAGACCGCCGGCGACTTCATCGAGGCGGCCAAGACCGCGAGCCCGCCGCTCAAGACCGGAGGGAACGGCTCGAAGCGCGAGGATCACCTGATCTCCGTGACGATGGAGCAGGCCACGGGCACCAAGATCACCTACGTGCCCTACCAGGGCGGCGGCCCGGCCTCGGTCCAGCTCGCGGGCGGGCACATCGACGCCAACATGAACAACCCGGCCGAGGAGGTCGCCAACTGGCGCTCCGGCGCGGTGAAGCCGCTCTGCGCCTTCTCCGACAAGCCGATGCAGTACACCCAGAAGGTCACCGCCGACATGGCGTGGTCCGACATCCCGACCTGCCAGTCGCAGGGCATGAACGTCACCTACCAGATGCTGCGCGGCATGTTCATGCCCGGCAAGGTCACGCCGGAGCAGCAGGCCTTCTACGTCGAGCTGTTTAAGAAGGTCACCGAGACCCCGGACTGGAAGGCCTATCTTGAGCGCAACGCGCTGGTGCCCGACTTCCGCTCCGGCCAGAGCTTCGTCGACTTCCTCACGGAGGACGAGCGCAAGCACAAGGAGCTGATGACCAAGGCCGGCTTCATCGCGACGAACTGAGCCCCCTTCCGGCCGCGCCGCCCGCCGCTCCGGCGGAGGGCGGCGCGGCCGAGGCGAAGACCTGTTTGAGAAGTTCCCACCATGACCGAAGCCTCTCCCCCGCTTCCCGAGCGCGGCCTGTCGCGCCGCGCCGTCGAGATCGTCGTGGCGCTGCTGCTGCTCGGCCTCGCCGCGCTGGCCCTGTGGGATTCCTACGAGCGCGGCGCGGGCTGGGACAACGGGCCGGAGAACGGCTTCTTCCCGGCCCGCGTCGCCGCGATCCTCGGCATCGCGGCCATCGCCGCCCTCGTGAGCGCCCTGCGGCGGGAGGACAGCGTCTTCGTCACCTACGGCCAGCTCCGGCTCGTGGCCCAGGTCTTCGTGCCGCTGTTCCTCTACGTGCTGGGGATCGCCTTCCTCGGCATCTACCTGTCCTCGGCCCTGTTCATGGCCCTGTTCATGCTCACGCTCGGCTCCTTCCGCTGGTGGCAGACCGCGCTCGCCGTCGTGCTCGTTCCGTTCGTCACCTTCTGGGTGTTCGAGCAACAGTTCCGGGTTCCGCTGCCGAAGGGACCGATCGAAGCCTTCCTCGGCTACTGACCTGACCGGCCCGCGGCGGAGAGATTTTCATGGACGACCTCAACCAGCTCCTGCTCGGCTTCCAGGTCGCGCTGACGTGGCACAACATCCTGTTCATGGTGGTGGGCGTGCTGCTCGGCATCGTGGTGGGCGTGCTGCCGGGCCTCGGCGGCCCCAACGGCGTCGCGATCCTGCTGCCGCTGACCTTCGGCATGGACCCGACCTCGGCGATCATCCTCCTGTCGTCGATCTACTGGGGCGCGCTGTTCGGCGGCGCGATCACCTCGATCCTGTTCAACATCCCCGGCGAGGCGTGGTCGGTCGCCACCACCTTCGACGGCTACCCGCTGGCGCAGAAGGGCCGGGCCGGCGAGGCCCTGACCGCGGCCTTCACCGCCTCCTTCATCGGCGCGCTCTCGGGCGTGGTGCTCATCACCTTCGTGGCGCCGCTCGTGGCCAAGTTCGCCCTGCGCTTCGGCCCGGCCGAGTTCTTCGGCGTCTTCTTCCTCACCTTCTGCTCGTTCATCGGCATGGGCCGGGAGAACAAGGCCAAGATCGTCGTCTCCCTGGCGCTCGGCTTCCTGCTCGCCGCGGTCGGCCTCGACACCATCTCGGGCGACCTGCGCCTGACCTTCGGCACGCCCGAGCTGATGAAGGGCTTCGACTTCCTCGTCGTGGTGATCGGCCTGTTCGGCGTCTCCGAGATCCTGCTCACCATCGAGGAGGGCCTGCACTTCAAGGGCAAGCGGGCCGCCATGGATCTCGGCGTGGTCCTGCGCACCTGGGCCTCGCTGCCGCGCTACTGGGCGACGCTGATCCGCTCCTCGGTCGTCGGCATGTGGATGGGCGTCACCCCGGGCGGCGCCATTGCGGCCTCGTTCATGGGCTACGGCCTCGCCAAGCGCTTCTCCCGCCAGCCCGAGGAGTTCGGGCGCGGCGACATCGAGGGCGTGCTGGCCCCCGAGACCGCGGCCCACGCCGCCGGCACCTCGGCGCTGCTGCCGATGCTGGCGCTCGGCATCCCCGGCTCGGCCACCGCGGCGGTGCTGCTCGGCGGCCTGATGATCTGGGGCCTGCAACCCGGCCCGCTGCTCTTCGTCGAGAAGAAGGAGTTCGTCTGGGGCCTGATCGCCTCGATGTATCTCGGCAACCTCGCCGGCCTGCTGATCGTGCTCGCGACCGTGCCGGTCTTCGCCGCGATCATGCGCATCCCCTTCGCGCTGGTCGCGCCGATCATCCTCGTCGTCTGCGCCATCGGCGCCTTCACGGTCGAGTCCTCGCGCTTCGACATCTGGCTGATGCTGGTCTTCGGAATCGTCGGCTACGTCTTCAAGAAGCTCGACTACCCGCTCGCGCCCCTGGTGCTCGCCCTCGTCCTCGGCGACCGCGCCGAGGACGCGTTCCGGCAGGCGCTTCTCGGCTCGGGCGGCGACCTGTCCGTCTTCTTCTCGAACGGCCTCGTCTCGACCCTGATGGTCCTCGGCCTGCTGCTCCTGTTCTGGGGGCCGCTCGGCGACCTGCGCAAACGGCTGGCGCGCAAGGCCGGCCTCACCCGGCCCGCCCCGCTCTCGCCCTGAGGCGGGACGGGGTCACCGTCGACGCCGGCGAGCGGACGCCAACGACCGCCGGCGCGACACGTCCGCGACACGTCCGCGACACGTCGAAGAGAAGGGCCGCGTCGTGAGCAGGGCTGCTTGTGTCACACAACAGTCATAAGACGCCTCGTGCAATAAAACCGAGCCCCTAGTCTGCACAGGCCGCGCTCCTGCGGCACGTTCGCTTCACTCTTGCCAAGGTCTATTCTCTTGGGCAGGAAGGGCGGCGTGGTGGAGATCCGGGGGGCGACATGGTCGGACGGATCGAGGCGGAACATGCATTGCCGTCGCGGCGGGAGCCGTCGGCCGACGCGGGATCGGCACCCGATCCGGCTCTCATCCACCGCATCCGTCAGGACATCCGGCTCGACGATCGCGCCTTCCTGACGCGCTACGGCGACGAGGCGCAGCGGGGCGTCGCCGAGTTCGCCGACACGATCCTGCACGCAACCCTCAACAAGGATTCGGGCGCCGTCGGCGACCTGCTCACCGACCTGATCGGCACGGTGAAGCGGCTCGATCCCGCCTCGCTGGAGAAGACCGGTCTGCTTGACCGCTTCTGGGGCGGGGCGAAGGCGCGGCTCCTGCGCTTCAAGGAGCAGTTCTCGACCCTCGGCGCCCAGGTCGAGCGGATCGCCCTCGAGTTGGAGCGCCGCAGCGACGACCTGCGGCGCGACATCGCCATGCTCGACGGGCTGTTCGCCCGCAACCTCGCGCAGATGCGGGAACTCGAAGCCTACATCGCCGCCGGCGAGCAGGTGATCGCGGAGACGCGCCGCGAGCGGTTGCCGGCGCTCGAAGCCCGGGCTCGGGCGGCCGGCACCGAGACGAGCGAGGGCCCGCTCCTCGCGCAGCAGGCCGCCGACCTCGCCCAGAGCGTCGAGCGCCTGGAGCGCAAGGTCCACGATCTGAAGCTCAGCCGCACCATCGCCCTGCAGGCCATGCCGCAGATCCGCCTCGTGCAGAACGGCGACGCGGCCCTCGTCGAGAAGCTCCAGGCCTCGCTGGCCACCACCATCCCGACCTGGAAGAACGGGATGACCATCGCGCTCGCGCTCCATCGCCAGGACGAGGCCCTGCGCCTGCAGCGGGCGGTCTCCGACACCACCAACGCGCTGCTGCGGGCCAATGCCGAGCGGCTGAAGGCGGGGCGCGCCGGCATCGAGCGCGAGGTGCAGCGCGGGGTGGTCGACGTGGAGACGCTGAGCGCGGTCAACCGCGATTTTCTCGAGACCATCGACGCGGTGCTGGCGATCCAGCGCGAGGGCCGGGACAAGCGCCGGGCGGCGGAGGCCGAGCTGCAGCGCATCGAGGCCGAACTGAAGCGCAAGCTGCTGGAGCCCGCGTGAGGCGGCGGCCCGGCTTCGCGGTTCGGCTCGCGGCCGGCTGCCTCGCCGCGCTGGCGGCCTGGGCGCTCGTCGGCTGTTCCGGGCCGCCGGTCGCGGTGACGATCGCCTCCGGCTCGGAGAACCGCACCCTGGAGCCGATCGTCCAGGATTTCTGCCGGGCCCGCGGGGTCACCTGCCGGTTCGACTACCAGGGCTCGCTCGATATCGGCCTCGCCCTCGCGGCCGCGGCGCCCCCGGCCTTCGACATCGTGTGGCCGGCCAACGCCATCTGGATCGATCTGTTCGACCGGAAGAAGCAGGTGCGCGACCTGACGCCGATCGTCCGCTCTCCGGTCATCCTCGGCCTGCGCCGCTCGAAGGCCGAGGCTCTGGGCTGGATCGGCCGGCCCGTCTCCACCGGCGACATCGTCGAGGCGGTGCGGGCCAAGCGCCTGACCTACCTGGCGAGCTCCGCCACGCAGTCGAACTCGGGCGCGGGCGCCTACATCGCGATGCTGTCGGCGGCGCTCGGCCATCCCGACGCGATCACCCGCGCCGATCTCGACCGGCCCGGCGTGCAGGACACCGTCCGCACGCTGCTCGCGGCCACGGTCCGCACGGCGGGCTCCAGCGCGTGGCTCGCCGATCTCTACCTCAAGGGGGTGGAGGGCGGCACCGCCTATGACGGGATGTGGAACTACGAGGCGGTGCTGGCCGAGACCAACGCGGAACTGGCCCGCCGCGGCGCCGAGCCGCTCTACGCGATCTATCCGAGCGACGGCGTCGCCGCGGCCAATTCCCCGCTCGGCTATGTCGAGCGCGGCCAGGGCGAGGCCGCCCGCGCCTTCTTCGCGGCGCTCCAGTCCCATCTCCTCTCGCCGGAGGTCCAGGCGCGCCTGGTGGCGCTCGGGCGCCGCCCGGCCCTCGGCGAGGCGAAGGGCGGCGCCGATCCGAGCTGGAACTACGATCCGGGCCGCCTCGTGCCGCTGATCCGCATGCCCGAGCCCGAGGTGGTGCGCGCCGCGCTCGAGCTCTACCAGGGCGCGCTGCGGCGGCCCTCGCTCACCGCCTACTGCCTCGACTTCTCCGGCAGCATGGGCGGCGCGGGCGAGACGGCCCTGAAGGCGGCGATGCGCTTCATCCTCTCGCACGACGAGGCCGCCCGCGTGCTCGTGCAGAACGGGCGCGACGACCGCATAGTCCTCCTGCCCTTCGACGGGCGCGTGCGCGGCGTGACGCGCGGGAGCGGCGCCCCCGAGGACGCCGCCGCCCTCGTCGCGGCGGTGGACGCCAACACGGCGGGCGGCGGCACGAACATCTACGCCTGCGCCGAGGCCGCCCTCCGGGAGATCCGCGCGACGCCGGAGCGCGAACGCTACCTGCCGGCCGTGGTCCTGATGACCGACGGGCGCAGCGAGAACTACGCCCGTCAGTTCCTCGACGCCTGGCGGGCGGAGGGCGGCGACGTGCCGGTCTTCGGCGTGACCTTCGGCGACGCCGACAAGGGCCAGCTCGACGCGCTCGCCGAGGCGACCCGCGCCCGGGTCTTCGACGGCCGGACCTCGCTCACCGAGGCGTTCCGCGCCGTGCGAGGCTACAATTGAGCGCCGGGCCGCGCTTCCCCGCCGATCCCGGCGGCAGGGCGAGCCTGTGGGCGGGCCTCGCCGGCGGCCTGTTCGCGCCGCTGGCGACCTTCGGCTTCGGCCTGCCGCTCTGGGCCTCGCTGCCCGGGGCCGCCCTGGTCTTTCTCGGCGCCCGCATGGCCCTGGCGCCGCGCGCCCTCTTCGACGGTCTCGATCCCGGCTCGGTCGACGCCGCGACCGTCGCCCTCGCCCGCGACGTGATCGTCGCGGCCCGCGCCGATCTCGACCGGCTGCGCGCGGCCGCTCTCGGCCTGCGGACGCGCGAGGCGGCGCGCCATCTCGAGCACCTGCACGGCATCGTCCGGGGGGTGCTGGAGCGCGTCGAGGGCGATCCGCGCCGGATGTCGCGGGTGCGCCGCCTGCTGACCTACTACCTGCCGGCGGCGGTCCGCCTCGGCGAGGGCCTGCGCGTGCTGGAGGCGGCGCATCGTCCGGACGCGGCGCGGCTGGCCGCGGTGGGCGCGATGATCGCCCGGCTCGACACCGTCTTCGCCCGCCACGCCGACCGGATCGACGGCGTCGCGGTCGAGGGGCTCGACGTCGAACTGACCCTGCTCGCCGACGCCCTGCGGGCCGAGGAGGCCGGCGCGCCGGCCGTTCCGGCGGACCGGGAGGCCGCGCCATGACGCTGACCCGCCGCGGCCTCGGCCTCGGCCTGCTCGCGACCGGCATCGGCGGCACCGCCGGCGTCGCGTGGCTCGGGCCGGAGCGCATCGAGCGCTTCGTGACCGGCGCCGGCCCCGACCCGGTCAGGCTGTGGGGCTTCATCGGCGGGGAGAAGATGGATTTCGTGCGCAATCCCAAGGTGCGCGATCTCCTCTCCCGCCGCCACGGCCTCACCCTCGACGCCCGCCGGGCCGGATCGATCGAGATGGTGAGCGATCCGGCGCTGACCGGCCAGCACCCGCAATGGGTCTGGCCGGCCAATTCGGTGATGACGCAGATGGCCCGCGGCAACGGCCTGCCGGTGCGGCGCGACGAAATCGTCTTCAACTCGCCGCTGGTCCTCTATTCCTGGACGCCGGTCGTCGCCGCCCTGGAGAAGGCCGGCTTCGTCGAGCGGCACGGCGCCGTCCACACCGTCCGGATGGCGGCGCTGATGGACGCGATCCTGCGCGGCCTGTCCTGGCGCGAGCTCGGCGTGCCCGAACTCTACGGCCGCGTCGTCGTCACCACGACCGATCCGGCCCGCTCCAATTCGGGCTTCAGCTTCGCCGCGCTGCTCGCCAACCTGTTCGCGGGGGATGTCGCGACCACCGAGACCCTCGCCCGCGACGGCGAGCGCATCCGCGGCGTGTTCGCCCGCATGGGCTACAAGGAGGCCTCCAGCGGCACCCACTGGAACAGCTACCTGACGGAGGGGATGGGCGGCAAACCGCTGATCGCGGGCTACGAGAGCCAGCTCGTCGAGTTCATCCTCGCCGATCCGGCGCGCTGGGCCGCCCTGAAAGCCGCGCCTGTCCGGCCGGTGCTGCTCTACCCGACGCCGACGGTCGCCTCCGCCCACCCGATCATCAGCCTGACGGCCGAGGCCGACCGCCTCGTCGAGGCCCTGATCGATCCGGACCTTCAGGAACTCGCCTGGAGCGAGCACGGCTTCCGCGGGCGCCTGGGCACGGTCGGCCGCGGCGGCCCGGCCCTCGACGAACTCAGCCCCACCCCCGTCAACCTGATGCCGATGCCGGACGCGCCGACGATGCTCGCCGCCGTCCAGCGCCTCAAGACGCCGAGCTGATACGGCCTTGCGTTGACCCCCTCGGGCACCGCCCCTCTCCTCCCCCTTGTGGGGAGGGGACAGGCCATGCCCTGACCGAAGCGATCAACCGGACACCGTCTGACGCCGCCCTCTAGGAACCGGCCAACCGCTGCAGCAGCTCGATGACGGCCCCGTCCGGCCCCTTGATGAAGACCGTGCGCAACCGGGGATTGACCTCGTTGATCCCGGAGATGATCTCGATCCCGTGTCGCCGCACGTGCTCGTAGGCCTGTTCGATATCCTCGACGCCGAGACCGATATGCTCGATCCCCAGATGCGGCTGCGCCGATGCGGGGGTTGTTCCCTCGGGCGCCTGCTCGATGAAGACGGTGAGGCCGCCGAGCTCGATCGTCACGCGGCTGACGACCGGTGAGCCGTCGCGGCGGATTTCGCGGGCCCCGAACAGATCGACGTAAAACCGCGCGGCGGCGACGGCGTCGCGGCTGCGCAGATGGACGTGATCGCAACGGACGTGCATGGGCGAAGGTGTCCTTTCGGGTCGGTGGCGCGTCCGCCTCCAGCGCAGGGTCGAGCGCGCGCCGCAACCGGTATGCTCGGCGAGCCCTCGGCGTTCCAGCTCCCGGCAGGCGGCCAAGGCCACGGTGTTCCGATTGGTGCTCGGTATACCGGCCCGGATCTTGACTACCGACGTGCTCATGAACTCGTCGGTCAGGGCGTCGAGGACGGCCTGCACGTCGATGTCGAGCCGGGCTCTCTCGGATCGATCGGGGCGGTGCGCGACGCCCCCCTGTGTCGCCGCCGGACCAGCCGGGCGGCGCCCGATCCCGATCGTCCTACTCGGCCAGTTCACGCATGACATGGATGAGGTCCGACTTGCCCTCGAAGCCGATGCCGGGCAGCTCGGGCATGACGATGTGGCCGTCCTCGACCCTCACCCCGTCCGGGAAGCCGCCGTAGGGCTGGAACAGGTCCGGGTAGCTCTCGTTGCCGCCGAGCCCGAGGCCGGCCGCGATGTTGAGCGACATCTGGTGCCCGCCATGCGGGATGCAGCGGGAGGGCGACCAGCCGAACTGGTGCAGCACGTCGAGGGTGCGCAGGTACTCGACCAGGCCGTAGGACAGCGCGCAGTCGAACTGCAGCCAGTCCCGATCCGGGCGCATGCCGCCGTAGCGCAGGAGGTTCCGGGCGTCCTGGTGCGAGAACAGGTTCTCACCGGTGGCCATCGGGCCGGGATAGTACTCGGAGAGCGCCGCCTGCAGGGCGTAGTCGAGCGGGTCGCCGACCTCCTCGTACCAGAACAGCGGGTACTGACGCAGCATCTTGGCGTAGGCGATGCCCTGCTCGAGGTTGAACCGGCCGTTGACGTCGACGGCGAGCTGCGCCTGGGAGCCGATCTCCGCCAGCACCGCCTCGATGCGGCGCTGGTCCTCCGCGATCGGCACGCCGCCGATCTTCATCTTCACCACGGTGTAGCCGCGGTCGAGGTAGCCGCGCATCTCGGCGCGCAGCTGGGTGTCGTCCTTGCCCGGGTAGTAGTAGCCGCCGGCCGCGTAGACGAACACGCGCGGGTTGGCCTCGACGCCCTTCTGCTCGGCGAGCAGGCGGAACAGCGGCTTGCCGGCGATCTTGGCGGTGGCGTCCCAGATCGCCATGTCGAGGGTGCCGACCGCCACCGAGCGCTCGCCGTGCCCGCCGGGCTTCTCGTTGGTCATCATGGCGGCCCACAGCTTGTGCGGGTCGAGGTTGTCGCCGGCCTCGTTGAGGACGCTCTTCGGATCGGCCTCCAGGATGCGGTTCCGGAAGCGCTCGCGGATCAGGCCGCCCTGGCCGTAGCGGCCGTTCGAGTTGAAACCGTAGCCGACGACCCGGCGGCCGTCGCGCTCGACATCGGTGACCACGGCGACGAGGCTCGCGGTCATCTTCGAGAAGTCGATATAGGCGTTGCGGATGGGGGACGCGATCGGCTTGGTGACCTCGCGGACGTCGACGATACGCACGGTGGCTCTCCTTGGCGTGTGATGGGTGTCGGAGCGGATTGGATCGGCCGCGAGGGGGCCGGCAGGCTCCGTGCGCTCAGTGCACGGCAGCCACGGGACGGGGCACGGCATGGCCGGCTTCCGTGCGCGGGATGACGGCCTCGGCGGCGACCGCCGCCCGGTTGCGGTAGGCCTCCTCGGCCTTGGCGCGATCGAAGGCGCCCTCCCACTTCGCGACGGCGATGGTGGCGACCGCGTTGCCGATCAGGTTCGTCACCGCCCGCGCCTCGTTCATGAAGCGGTCGACGCCGAGCAGCAGCACGAGGCCCGCGACCGGGACGGTGTGGATGCTCGACAGGGTCGCGGCAAGGGTGACGAAGCCGGCACCGGCGACCCCGGCCGATCCCTTGGAGGTCAGCAGCAGGACGCCGAGCACGACGAGCTGGTCGCCGAGGCCGAGCGGCGTGTTGGTGGCCTGGGCGACGAAGATGGACGCCATGGTGAGATAGATGCAGGTGCCGTCCGCGTTGAAGGTGTAGCCCGTCGGCAGGACGAGGCCGACGACGGACTTCTCGCAGCCCAGGCGTTCCAGCTTCGCCATCATGCGCGGCATGACGGCCTCGGTGGAGCAGGTCCCGAAGGTGATCAGGATCTCGTCCTTGAAGTAGCTGAGCACCTTGGGAAGAGAGAAGCCGCTCCAGGCGCAGACGGAGCCGAGCACGAGCACGACGAACAGGATCGAGGTCGCGTAGACGCCGAGCATGAGGTAGGCGAGCGACCAGACCGTGCCGAGGCCGTACTTGCCGATGGTGAAGGCGACGCCGGCTCCGGCACCGACGGGGGCGAGCCGCATCACCATCGCGACGATGCGGAACAGCGCGTCGAGCAGGCTGTCGATGACCACGACCACCGGCCGGCCGCGCTCGCCCGCCTGGACCAAAGCGAGGCCGAGCAGCACCGAGATCAGGATGATCTGCAGCATGGCGCCCTTGGTGAAGGCCTCCGCCATCGTCGAGGGGATGATGTCCATCAGGAAGCCGACGATGCCGGGCTGCGCCTCGGCCCGCTTGGCGTAGCCGGCGATGGCGCTGCCGTCGATCTGCGTGGCGTCGATGTTCATGCCGACGCCCGGCTGCATGACGTTGACGACGACGAGGCCGATGACGAGGGCGAGCGTCGAGACGACCTCGAAGTAGATCAGCGCCCGCACGCCGATGCGTCCGACCTCCTTCATGTTGCCCATCTTGGCGATGCCGACCACGATGGTGCCGAAGATGACCGGCGCCAGCAGCATCTTGATCAGCTTGATGAAGCCATCCGCCAGGGGCTGCAACGTGACGCCGATATGAGGCAGGAAGTAGCCGACCAATCCGCCGATGATGATGGCAATGAAGACTTGGACGTAAAGCCGCCTGAGCCAGTCTTTCACGGCTGAATACCTCCCGGTGCTCGTGCCCAATTTCAGAGGGCACACGGCTCCTCGAACGGGAGCTTGCCGGCAGCATAGGTCTGGACCTGCCCCGGCAGCCAATGCCATGTTCGGTTCACGCTATGCACAAACGGCATCGCCATGGATCTCGACTGGCTCAGGGACTTTCTGGCGCTGGCGGAGCTGAGGACGTTCTCCCGGGCGGCGGAGGCCCGGAACGTGAGCCAGCCCGCCTTCAGCCGCCGCATCCGCGCCCTGGAGGACTGGGTCGGCACCCCTCTGTTCGTGCGGGGTACTCAAGGGACGACGCTGACGCCGGCCGGCGCTCATTTTCGGCCCGCCGCGGATGACCTGACTCACGGCCTGGAGCGTGCCCGTCGCGAAGCCCGCGCGATCGGCGACCGGAACACGGTGGCCCTCTCCGTCGCGGCGACGCACGCGCTCTCGTTCACGTTCTTCCCGGCCTGGATCCGCGGCCTGATGCAGCTTCAGGCGCTCGGCACGCTGAACCTCGTCTCGGACAGCATGGAGGCCTGCGAGGCCATCATGCTGTCCGGGGAGGTGCATTTCTTGATCTGCCACGTCCATCCCAACGCGCCGACGCGCTTCGAGACCGACCGCTTTCCGAGCGTTCCCATCGGTGACGATGTCCTCGTTCCGCTCTGCGCGCCCGGCGCCGACGGCCGGCCGATTTGGTCGCTGCCGGGATCGGAGGACGCGCCCGTTCCCTACCTCGCCTATAGCCAAGCCTCGGGGCTCGGCCGCATCCTGGCGGCCTGCCAGGACCTGAAACGCACCTCCATGGCGACGGCGCTCACGTCGCATCTTGCCGCCACGCTCATGACGATGGCGCGGGATGGTCATGGCGTCGCTTGGCTGCCGCGGACGGTCGCGGCGGACGACCAGGCGCGCGGCAGCCTCGTGCGAGCGGGGCCAGAGCAATTCGACGTCCCGATCGAGATCCGGCTCTTCCGCTCCCCGGAGTGCCGCAACGATGCGGCCGACGAGCTCTGGGACGGGCTCGTATCCAGATCGGCACAGACGCGCCCGAAATCCGCTTCGGAGCGGGCCGCCTGTTGAGTCCGCGGGCTCCTCGCCGAATGCGGCCCGTCAGCCTCGGGACTTGGGTGTCCCGTGGCTCGCCTTCGGCTGGCCCTGAATCGGCCAGCCGACGACAGGGCGCGCGAACCGGTCGATGACGGCCGCGGCGGAGAGTCGGCCTTCGGCCGTCCGGATCGCTGCCGCCGGTCCGATCATCTGAAAGGCGACGGCGCAGGATCGCCGTCGCGTCGGGGCGGTCTCAGCCCTCGGCCCGGCGCGTCCGGTCGGTCCGGCCGGGCACCGGCTCCCCCGCCGCAGCCGCGGCCGGAACCGCGGCGCCGAAGAGGATCGCCTCGACGATCTGCCGGTAGCGCCCCGCGTAGTCCTCGGTCGCGATCGGCGGAAGCGTCTGGTTCACGCCCCGTGCGGCATCGGTGAGAAGCTGGGCCAGCTCCGCGGGCGTCCCTCGGTCGATCGTGCCCCCCATCGCGGATCGCTACCGGCTCCGAGGGGCCGAAGCCCGCTCCGCGGACGCCCGCGCCTGCCGAACGACCTCCTCCGGTGTCGGAGGGTTGGCCGGGTGGTAGGAGAGGCAGATCGGCGTGCGTAGCTTGGCCGGTCGTCCCGACCCTTCCGTCGCGTAGTAGAACTCGCCCGCGCCCAGCTTGCCGATATCGGACGCCGTGCCGCCATTCGCGGCGATGATCTCCTGGGCGGCCGCGATGGTCGCGGGGGCGCTCTGCCGGCCGAAGAACTGCGTGGTGCAGTTGGAGACGACCTGATTGTGGATGCCCCGCGGCACCTGCGTCGCCACGATCATCCCGAGCCCATATTTGCGGCCCTGCGCCACCAGCTAGATGCCGCTGCCGAGGCTCGGCGCGGTCTTCTGCGCCGGCAGGAAGGTCTGCGCCTCGTCCACCACGTAGAGCATGCCGCGGGGCGAGGGGTTGTTCTTGATCCAGCCGAACAGCGTCATCTGCAGGCGGTTCACGAAGTCCTCGCGCGCCGCCTCCGAGCCCAGCCCCGACAGGTTGATCACCGAGATGCGGGTGCGGGCCGGGTCGGGACCGAAGAACAGGTGGCGCGGGTCGAGCAGCCGGTCGACGATGGCCGTCGCCGCGAAAAGCCCCTCGCACGCGACCAGGAGTGCGCTGCGGCCGCCATCGGAGACCTCCGAAACGAGGGCACCGACGCCGTCTCGGCCGGTCCCGACGACGACCATGTGCTGCCCCGGCACGAGGCGGACGATGCCTCGCGCCAGATCGCCTGCCGTGATCCGCGGCCGGGCCGCAGCGTCGGGATCGAGGGACGATCGCACACCGAAACCGTGTTGCCGGAGTGACCGCCGACGTTCGAGCGTCGCGCAGCCTTCACGCGCCCATTCAACACAGGCTTTTGATCCTGGCTACCGGATTCACATCCTCAGGTTGGCCGTGCTGTGGAGACGGCCCGGATGCTTCGCCGCAATTCCCGTCCTCGCATTCGCCGATCGGCCCTTGCCGAAGATCCGGCGCAGCGGCGCACACGCGGCGCCTGTCCCTGGAGAGCGCCGCACGCCGTCCGCTCCCGCGGACACCCGCCGGGCCCCGACGCGATTCGAACGTGCGACCTTCGCCTGAGGAGGGCGACGCAGCCGTCCCTTCGAGCGACCAGGGCATTCGAATCGCCCCGCACGGCGCCGTTGCGTCGGCGGTCCGGTTGAGCTGCTCGCGAGCCACTGTCAGCACCCGTAGCTCAGCTGGATAGAGCGTTGCCCTCCGAAGTCGGAGGACCCGGCTCGCCGATGAGCGTGCTGCATCTAATCGCTCCAACCGGTTGGCAGATCCGCTCGCGACCTCGGCGACGCGGTTACGTTTTGCCGGTGCTCAGGGGCCGCAACGGAGTTGGATCGGGCCGGTGCATCCCCGCTCCGGCACGATACGAGGTGGCAGTCAGGTAATCCGTGTCACGTCTCAGACGGCTTTGTTGCTGGGCGGCAATTTCTGACACCGCCTGATCCGACGAAGTCCCAGAGCGGCCCTCCAATTGGGATGGGCTTGCCTCCTGTCGCCGCGCCGTCCGGCGCCACCTCCTTGGGCTTCGGCTCATGAGCCAAAGCAGGCGCTGACAAGGTCCGCTTCAGGACAGTCTGATGGGTTGCCCGGGCGACTGATGTCGGACGGAAGTGGACTGTCCGCTTGCTCACGTCTGTAGGGAGCAGATCCCTGTGGAACTCTGCCCTGCCCACGCAAGCCCAGCACGACGGTCACGTCGGACCAGGCACGCGGCGCCGCGCCGCTACACTGTGTTACGAAGACTGGCTCGCCCGCGGGCACCCATCGCGCTATCCGATGAAGCACGCTGGGGGCTGACCGTGGATCACATCGACCATGTCCTGATCGTCGACGACGACCGAGAAATCCGCGACTTGCTGTCGAACTACCTCAGGAAAAACGGCCTCCGCGTGACGCTGGCCGCGGACGGGCGGCAGATGCGCGCGTTCCTCGACGCCGACCGGGTCGACCTCGTCGTGCTCGACATCATGATGCCGGGCGATGACGGTCTCGTCCTGTGCCGGGAGCTGCGCTCGGGCAGGCACAAGGCCACCCCGGTCCTGATGCTGACGGCCCGCAGCGACGAGACGGACCGCATCGTCGGCCTGGAGATGGGTGCGGACGACTACCTGGTGAAGCCGTTCGCGGCCCGGGAACTCCTCGCGCGGATCAAGGCCGTGCTCCGCCGTACCCGGATGCTGCCACCCAACCTCCAGGTGACCGAGGCAGGCCGGCTTCTCGCCTTCGGGGCGTGGCAGCTCGACACCACCGCCCGTCATCTCATCGACGCGACAGGAACGGTCGTCCCCCTCAGCGGCGCGGAGTACCGGCTTCTGCGCGTGCTGCTCGATCACCCGCAGCGGGTCCTGTCGCGCGACCAGTTGCTCAACCTGACACAGGGCCGTGATGCCGAACTGTTCGACCGATCCGTCGACCTGCTCGTCAGCCGCCTGCGGCAGCGGCTGAAGGACGATGCCCGCGAGCCCGCCTACATCAAGACGGTGCGTAGCGAAGGCTATGTCTTTGCCATGCCCATTACCATCGCGCAGGCGCGCGAGGGATGATGGCATCCCTTCTGGTTTGGCCGGGCAGCCTGCGGGGCCGCCTGTTCCTGATCCTGCTCGCAGGTCTCCTGAGCGCTCAGCTTCTGTCGTTTGCGGTCACAAGAGCCGAGCGGGACCAGACGGCGCGCGCCGTCATGCTGACGACGCTCCAGCGCGACGTCGTCGTCGCGGTCGCGCTGCTCGATCGCCTGCCGGCCGCCGAGCGGTCCGAATGGCTCCCGCTCCTCGAAAGGCCGACCTATCGCTTCGCGCTCGGCTCCGGTTCGCCGGGGACTGCGGCGCTCTCGTCCCGTCTGACGATGATCGCGGACGAGATACGCGCCGCGCTGGAGCCGCGCTTCCCCGTTCGGTTCGATGCGGTGTCCGGCTCGCCGGTGCGACTGCAGGGGCACGTCGCCCTGAGTGACGGCTCGGCCCTCACCATCGCGGTCCAGCCGACCCTGCGGCCCGTGGCATCGTGGCTGCCCGTCGCGCTGGCCCTGCAGCTGCTCGTGCTCGTCGGCTGCGTCTGGTTCGCCGTGCGGCTCGCCGTCCGGCCGCTGACGCGCTTCGCGCAGGCCGCCGACGCGCTGGAGCCGGGGCGACCGGCCACGCCTTTCGCGGAGGCAGGGCCCGATGAGGTCGCGCGCGCCGCGCGAGCCCTCAACGCGATGCAGCAGCGGGTGTCCCGCCACCTCGACGAACGCGTCCGCATCCTCGCGGCGATCTCCCACGATCTCCAGACACCGATCACCCGGATGCGGTTGCGCGTGGAGACAGGCGTCGAGGGCCCCGAACAGGACCGGATCCTCGGCGATCTCGAAGCGATCGAGACCCTCGTCCGCGAGGGGATTGCCTACGCCCGCAGCGTGCACGGAGACGTCGAGCCACCCACCCGCCTCGATCTGCGCGCCTTTCTCGAGAGCATCGCCTTCGACTACCAGGACACAGGGTGCGACGTCGCGGTCTCCGGCCTGCCGGAGGTGACGATCGTGACGCGCCCGCAAGCCCTGCGCCGGATCCTGACGAACCTGATCGACAACGCGATCCGATATGCCAACCGGGCAGAGCTCGATCTGCAGGTCGTCCAGGACAGGATCACCATCGCGGTGCTGGATCGTGGACCCGGCATCCCCGCGGACAAGCTCGATGCCGTGCTGCTTCCCTTCGTCCGCCTGGAGGGATCGCGCAGCCGTGAGACCGGCGGCACCGGACTCGGCCTCGCCATCGCCGATCAGCTCGCTTCCGCGATCGGCGGACGGCTCAGGCTCAGCAACCGCCCGGGCGGCGGCCTGGAGGCGGCCGTCACGCTCTCGTGACGCGGGTCCGGCGCGGCCCGCACGACCGATCAACCGGACCTGTCGGCGAGATCGTCGAGGGCGAGCCACCGCGTGATGCCCAGCGCGCGGAGAAAAGCCTCGTCGTGACTGACGACCAGAAGAGCGCCGTCATAGGAAGCGAGCCCGGCCTCGACCGCCTCGACGGCTTCGAGGTCGAGGTGATTGGTCGGCTCGTCGAGAAGCAGGAGTTGCGGCGGGACCGCATTGCCGAGCACACAGGCCAGGGCGGCTCGAACCTGCTGACCGCCGCTCAACGCCGAGACGGGCCGATCCGCGGCGGCAGACCTGAACTGGAAGCGCGCCAGGGCCGCCCGGCATCCGTTGGCATCTTCCTCCGGATTGAGGCGGGCGAAGTTCTCCACCACGGTCTGGTTGTGGTCGAGGGCGGTGAGACCCTGGTCGAGGCGTGCCGTGCGCACGCCGACCGACACCCGCCCCGACCAGGGGCTGAGGCGGCCCTCGATGAGGTCAAGGAGCGTCGACTTCCCCGCCCCGTTGCGCCCGGAGATCGCGATGCGCTCCGGTCCGGTCACGGAAAGCGACACATCCTCCAGAATGGGCTGACCCGGCTGATGGCCGACGGTCGCCCGCTCGATCGACACGACCGACTTCGCAGCATGGAGGCCGCAGGACGGGACCGTGACTGAGACCGCCTTCACGGCCTCGATCCGGCTTCGGGCGTCCTCCAGCTTCTGGTGTGCCTCGGAACGCAGTCGCTCCGCCGCGCGTGCACTGCCGCCGGCCGTCTTCTCCGCATTGTCTCGGCGGGCGCCGACGAGGATCCGGGGAAGGTCGCCGCGGGCACCCCGGCGATGTCCGGCCGCATCGCGCTGCTGCTGGCGTTCGACGGTCTCCCGGGTCCTTCGTGCAAGGTCCGCCGTTCGCTTCTCGGCCACAGCGAGGTCATGCTCGGCCGCAGCGATCCGAACCGCCTTGGCCTCCTGATACGCATCGAAGTTCCCCGGATAGCGGCTCACCCCGGAGGGTTCGAGCTCCACGATGGCGTCCATGGCGTCGAGCAAGGATCGGTCGTGGCTGACCACGATTGCCCCCCCGCGCCAGTTCCGCAGAGCTGCGCACACGGCGGACCGCCCTTCGCGATCGAGGTCGTTGGTCGGTTCGTCGAGCAGCAGGAAATCCGGTCCTGCAAACATCGCCGCCGCGAGTGCCGCACGAGCGCGCTGCCCGCCGGAGAGGCAACACAGACGTGTCGCGGGGCTCACCGGTACACCCATCCGGTCCAGGGCCTCCGTGAGGCGCTCCTCCAGAGTCCAGTCGGCCTCGGCGAGCTCGTCGGCCGTGGCAGCACCGATCTCGGCGCGACGCAGCAATGCCAGCTTGGCGGTCGCACCGAAGAGATCGGCAACCGTCTCGTCAGGCGGGATGCTCGCGAACTGGCGCAACAACGCCACCGTACCCTCGACGATGATGCTGCCGCTTGTCGGCCTCAGGCGACCGGCCACGAGGTTCAGGACTGTGCTCTTCCCGGCGCCGTTCCGGCCGACGATGCCGGTTCGCTCCTGCGCGAAGCTGGCGCTGATGTCGGAGAGGACGGTGCGCCCGTCAGGCGCGGTCCACGTGATGTTCAGAAGGGAGAGATGCGCTGGCATGCGTTGAGGGATCCCTGGCGGCAAGGCGGTTCGGCATTGCGGTCAGGGACAGTCTCATCGGCGTCGCGGCTCCATCCGGCGGCCCTTCAATAACCTCGACCGGGGCCGGGCGTCCATCATTTCGCGCGGGCGCCGAGCCGGCCGGGGACGACAGGGCGGGATCCGCCACAGTTCGGGACGAGGCCCGCGGAACATCGCATGAGCATACGCTCATCTCGCGACCCAGCACTTTGTAAGCCTCTGTATCGAGCCGCGGCGCGGCATACAGATCCTCACATTGGGCCGCCCCGAGGCACACAGAGGAGACACGCCGCGTCCTCATCCATCGCGACATCCGCACCATCACAGCGTGAACGTCATCAAGGAGAATCATGACATGCCCGAGCAGAGTCACTTGACGCGTCGGCACTGGCTGAAGACCGCTGGCGCTCTCCTGGTGACGGGACCGGCCATGTCAGCGGAAGCGGTGGCCGCGCAGCCGGCCGGTCCGGCGACCTCGCAGGCGTCCTTCGGGCCTTTGAAGCAGATCGTCACCAGCGACCTGAACGTCGCCTACGTCGAGGCCGGGCCCCCGAGCGGGCAGCCGGTCCTGCTCCTCCACGGCTGGCCCTACGACATCCATAGCTACGTCGACGTCGCTCCGATCCTCGCCGCCGCGGGCTATCGCGTCCTGATCCCGTACCTGCGCGGCTATGGTGCGACGCGCTTCCTCTCGGACGCGACGCCGCGCAACGGCCAGCAGGCCGCTCTCGCCAACGACGCGCTGGAGTTCCTGAACGCGCTGAAAATCGAGACGGCGCTCGTCGCGGGCTACGACTGGGGCGCGCGCACCGCCTGCATCTTGGCTGCGCTCTGGCCCGAGCGCTGCAGGGGCTTGGTCTCTGTCAGTGGCTACCTGATCGGCAGCCAAGCCGCGAACGCGATGCCGTTGCCGCCCAGAGCCGAGCTGCAATGGTGGTACCAGTTCTACTTCGCAACCGAGCGGGGCCGCGAGGGTTACGCGCGCTACACGAAGGACTTCGCCCGGCTGATCTGGCAGCTTGCCTCACCCAAATGGCAGTTCAGCGAGGAAACCTTCGCCCGTTCCGCCCCGGCCTTCGAGAACCCCGACCACGTCGCGGTCTCGATCCACAATTATCGCTGGCGTCTGAAGCTTGCGGAGGGTGAGGCCCGCTTCGACGAGACCGAGCGCAAACTGGCGGCCTTCCCGACCATTGCCGTCCCGACGATCACCATGGAGGGCGACGCGAACGGGGCGCCGCACCCCGAGCCCGCGACCTATGCCAAGAAGTTCACGGGCCGCTACGAGCACCGCCTGATCAGCGGTGGCATCGGGCACAATCTCCCGCAAGAGGCACCGCAGGCTTTCGCTCAGGCGGTGATCGATGTCGATGGCTTCTGATCTCCGCCCGCGCCGGCGTCTGTTGATCCCAGCCGCCGCCCTCGCCCTGGGACTCGCGCTCACGGCGACCGCTCAGGAAGCCGGCAAGCCCGCCTCGCCGATCTTCGGAGTCACCGTCCCGGACGGTTACCGGGCCTGGCAGCTCATCGCCCCTGCTCTGGAGGGGGAGCCGCTCAACGAGTTGCGCGCCGTCGTCGGCAACGACGTCGCGGTGAAGGCCTACACCAGCGGCACCCTGCCGTTTCCCGATGGGACGGTCCTGGTGAAGCTCGCTTGGCAACAGGTGCCCTCGCCCGAGTTCGAGCCGGCCACCGTGCCGGGCCGGGCCACCACCGTGCAGGTGATGGTCAAGGACGCCAAACGCTACCCGGAGACGGGCGGCTGGGGATTCGGACGCTTCGTCGACGGCAAGCCGGTCGACGAGGCTCAGCACCAGACCTGCTTCGCCTGTCACGAGGCCCGCGTGAAGGACCGCGACTACGTCTTCACGCGCTATGCCCGCTGACGCCCCGACCGCCGGACGTGTCCAGTCCGGCGGCTTGGTATACCATGGCCCCATGCCTCCGTTCCGAGCCGGCTTCTGGATCGTGGCACCCGTCATCGGAATGCTGGCGGGCCTGCTCTACGGTCTCATCTTCGATGTCGAGCTGCTGGTCTCCGGCATTCGTGGCGCCTTTATCGGCGCGCCCGTCCTCCTGTACGAGCGTGGCCTGCTGTTCCAGGCTTGGCGCGACCTGATCCGACGTGCTGCGACTCCCATCTTCGTGGCGGCGACGCTCGCCACCTACATCGCGATGATCGCGGCCGGGAATGCCGGTGCCGGTACGGTTCTGCACCACGCCTTCGGCTACATGCCGAACCCGCATGTCGCGATGCTGATGTCCGATGCTGGCCTCGCTTACGCCCTCGGAATTTCCGCATTGTCGGCCTTCGTCTTCCGCGTCCGGGATCTGATCGGGCCCCGCGTCTTCGCGAACCTGCTGATCGGGCGCTACCATCGACCGATCAGCGAGGAGCGCATCTTTCTCTTCCTCGACGTTGCAGGCTCGACTCGCTTCGCTGAGCAGCACGGCGACTTGGCGGCTCAGCGCTATCTTGGCGCGATCTTCAGCGCGCTCGCCTTGCCGGTGCACCGCGCACGCGGCTCCATCGACGATTATGTCGGTGACATGGCCCTCGTGAGCTGGACGATGAAGCGAGGAACGCGAGATGCAGCGTGTCTGCGGTGCGTTTTCGATTTCGCACAGGTGATCGCCGACGACGCCGAGCGCTGGGTGGCAGAGTTCGGCCAAGTTCCGGGCTTCCGCGCCGTACTTCACTGCGGCTCGGTCGTGACCGCTGAAATCGGACTTGAACGACACAAGATCGCGTATTTCGGTGACACGCTGAACACCACGAGCCGTCTCGAATTGGTCGCGAAGGAACTCGGCGTCTCGATCCTCATCTCGGGCGACCTGCTTGATCGGCTCGGCACGCTGCCAAGCGGCATCATCGTCGAGGATCTGGGCTCGCGTACTGTCCGTGGACGCCATGAGCCACTTCGCATCGCAGCCGTTCACAATGGCTTCGGGCTGAGTTCCACGTCGCAGGCCTCCGCGAGGCACGGTGCCGAAACGGGCTGACCCAAGCCCCACATTTCGCAACGGTCGACCGGAAAAATTTCTACGATAACTTCTCCAGTCGGTGGGCGCGGTCTCTGACTATGGCGCCATCATGATGGTCCGACCGTTCGCACAGCCTATGCGCAAAGTCCGCTTCCTGGCTTGGAGCGAAGATCTGGAAGTGGCGCAACGTTGGGCACGCGCGCCGTAGAGACGCTCCGGAGCTCCCGCCAACACCTTCTAGCCTCCCTGAGCTGATGCTCCAGCTAACCGGCTCATGGCGTTGGCTAGGAGAACCAGTGTCTCCGGTCCCAATTTCCGGCTCCACCCGAAGGCTGTGCTTGGGCCTCGCGGCAGCCCTGGAGCAGGCCAAACTGGAGAGCATCAGCCCGCATGAGCTCCGGCACTTGTACGCCGGCACCATGGCCCAGGGTGCGCCGGTGCTCGGCCGCCAGAAGATCCCGTTCAGGACCCGCCGGTCGTCCACGCGCTCCTGGCCGCGCAAATCTGTCGGCAACGGCGGCTCGATCACCACCCTCTCGGCATCCGACAGGTCGAACCGCGCCATCCGGGCCCGTCCTACGCAAAGGCCCAACGATGCCGCGGCTTATCTGAACAGGCTGAAACGGGGGGGCTCGCCCTCGGGATCGATCACGACCGTCGCGGTCCGGCCTGCGACCAGCCGGGTCTCGTCCGGATTGCCGTCCAGCTTGATCCGCACCGGGATGCGTTGGGCGAGCCGGACCCAGGCGAAGGTCGGGTTGACGCTGGCGAGAAGGTTTGAGCCTGCCGTTCGCTCGCGGTCTTCAATGCCACCCGCGAAACTCTCCACATGGCCGGTCAGCTCACCCTTCTCGCCCATCAGGCGGATGCGGGCCTTGTCGCCCACATGGATGCGCGGCAGCTTGGTTTCCTCGAAATAGCCCTCGACCCGCAGGGTGTCGCTGTCGATCAGGGCCATCACGCCGTGGCCGGTCGAGACGTAGGTGCCGGGCCGCAGGCCCATGTTGGTGATGCGTCCGTTGACCGAGGCCTTCACGGCGGAGCGGTCGAGATTGAGCTTGGCGAGGTCACGGTCTGCCGTCGCTCGGCCATAAGCGGCCTTGGCCTCCAAGTCCGCCGCCTGCGCGGCCTCGACCCGCTGCTGGGACGCCGCGGCGTCGCTCAGCTTCAGGTAGCGGGCGTAGTCCGCCGAGGCCTGCGCGGCGGTCGCCTTCTTCCCTTCGACGACCGCCTCGGCTTGGCGCAGGGCCAGTGCGAAGCGATCGGGGTCGATGCGGAAGAGGACGTCACCCCGCTTCACCACTTGGTTGTCGGCGATCAGCACCTCGGTGACGAGGCCGGAGACGTCAGGAGCCACCTGCACCACGTCGGCTCGCACCCGCCCGTCCCGGGTCCAGGGAGCCTCCATGTAGTAGTCCCACAGGGCGAGGCCGACGACGATGGCGACGGCGACCATCCCGAGGGTGACGAGGACGCGGAACGAGTGGGCGAGCAACCGAGGCATGGGGTTCATCCGGAAGGTCTGAGGCGTAGCCGGGCAGCCGGACACGCCCGCCGATCAGGAGGTGAAAGGCACCGCGATGGAGACGACGATGCCGAGGAGCACGACGTAGAGCGCGAGATCGAACAGAGGCCGGTGCCAGACAAGGCGATAGAACCCCGTCCGGGCCAGCACGCCCCTCAGGGCGAGGCTGACGGCGAAGGCGAGCAGCATCCAGGCGGCCAGACTCGGCACGAAGACACCGTAGAGGTCGAGTTCACCCCTCATGCCGCGAGCTCTGGATGCGTGGTCGAAGGGAGGGTCGGACGATAGGGCGGCGCATCGGGGAACAGGCCGCGCCGGATGCCGACGAGCCCCATTAGCGCCGCCCGGCCGGGGGCCCGCCGCGCATCGAGAGATACGGCATCGAGCGCCCCGTCGATGGCGTCGAGCAGGCCGGGGGTGGGCTCCTCCTTGACCCCGAAATGGCGCGACAACGCACCGAGAAGAGTCTCGACGGCCTCCCGCGCCGGATTCGACAAATGTTGGCGGTCGCGCCTCAGCTCCACGATGTTGATGCCGACACGGACCTCGGCCAGGAGGTCGGCCGTCCACTCCGCGTCGTCCGACGGCAGGGCGGCCAGCCGCGGTGCGATCAGGCCGACCCGGTCGAGCATCAGAGCCGCGAGTTCGAGACCGTTCTGCGCGCCCTGGCGCTCGGCGGCGCGAGCGAGGCTGCGGCGGTTGATGACCCGCAGGCGCCGCGCCGACCAATCGGCGCCGACCGAGCGGATGAGGCGCGTGACGATGGCGGCGACCCACATCCCAACGATGACGGCGACGGAGGAGTTGGCAAAGGCGGCGAAGTCGCCCGTGTAGCTTCCCTGGAGGGCGATCATGGCCGAGCCGTTGACCGCGGCGCCCATCGCCAGGGGCGCCGTCTTCGGCTGCGCCATGAAGACTCCGCAGGTCAGGAGGGCCGGGGCCAACGCCAGGACCAGCATCTCGAACGTGGTGGCCAGCGGCAGGACCGCGAAGAGGTAGAGTCCCGCCCCGAGGGCGCCGAGGATGGCCGAGTTGGCGAAGCTGACGATGAAAGGCGCGGGGTCGTCCTGGGCCGCGAAGAAGCTGCATCCCACCGCCGCCATCATCGGAGCGGCCGACCCGTGCGGCCATCCGGTCGCGATCCAGATCGCGCAGGTGACCAGGATGGTCAGAAACACGCCCATCGCCGACAGCAGCGCCATGCCATGGTCGCGATGTCGGATCGCGCGCGCCGCGGCCGTGTACCGGAAGGCCAGATCCTCGGTGACAGGAGTGCCGTCCGCAAGGTGCCGCTGCAGGATCCGTGTGTCCTGACGCAAGTCGATGAAGTCGCGCAGGCGCGCCAGAAGGCTCGCGAGGACCAGAGCATTCCACGGCGGTTGCTTGCCGAGTTCGGGTTCGAGGGTGTTCGCGGCGGCCTTCAGGCGGTCGGCTTCAGCCCGCTCGGTGGTTCCCGACACGAGCCAGGCGGCCATATCGTCGAGGAGCGTGCGCAGGCGCTGCGGCAACGCGTGCGCACGCTCCAGAGTCTCGATGCGATCCGAGATCGCCGAGGCGATGGGCAGGAACATCAGCATGTGCTGGCGCAGGGTCGCCATGGCCTCGGCCGACCGCTCCGCACCGGTCATGTCGTAGCGCAGCGGCATCGCCAGCGCGTCGAAGGCGACGGCGTCCGAGGCCAGCTTCAATCGCGTCGCCTGCGTGTCCCCCGCCGTGCGGGCACGGCCGAGGACGTCGATGACCCAGCCCCGGGCGTCACGCAGCCAGAGATCGAGCCGGCCGGCGATCACGGGCGCCACCGATTGCGGCAGCACGACCGTGTTGACGAGGCTGGCGCAGAGAATACCGAGGGTGATCTCCTCGGCCCGTGCCACGGCGGTATCGAACATCGTTTCGGGGGCGCCGACGGACGGGAACCCGATCAGCGCCGCCGTATAACCGCCGAGCATCATCAGGTAGCTTCGCGGAGTGCGGTCGAGCAGGGAGAAGTACAGACAGCCCGCCACCCAGAGCGCGATGGCGAGGGTGAGGAGTTCCGGGGCGTTCACGAGATTCGGCACGAGGGCCACCGTGACCACGGCCCCGAGCAGGGTTCCGAGCACCCGGTAGAGTGCCTTGGAGCGGGTGGCGCCGGCCAGCACCTGGCTGGTGATGTAGACGGTGCCGAGCGCCCAGTAAGGGTTCGGAAGGTCGATCCAGAACGCCAGGAACAGGGCCAGCATGCCGGCCCCGAAGGTCTTCATCGAGAAGGCCCAGTCGCGCCAGCCCGGTAGGGTCATTCCGCGGCCTCGTCGTGCGCGACCTTGTCCCGAGCGGTACGGGGTTCGGACGGGCGGTCCACATGATCCTGCACCGCCTGGAACACCCGCAGGCTCGCTTCGAGGTCGGCTGCGCTCACCTTCGAGAATACCGCCTTCCGCAACCGGTCGAGGTCGGCCTCGATCCCCGCGACCACCGAACGTCCGGTGGCGGTGAGGCTCAGGATCTTGGCGCGACGGTCGGTCGGGTCTTCCTTTCGGACGACGAGACCCGCCGTCTCGAGCTGATCGAGGAGGCGCACGAGCGACGGACCCTCGATGCCGACAGCCTCTGCGAGGATGTTCTGGCGTGGTTCGCCGCCCAGGCGTCCGATCTGCACCAGCGGCAGCGCCTTCGCCTCCGAGACCCCGTGCGCCTCCGCGTGAGCGTTGGCGAGACGCCTCCACTGCCGGCCGGAGAGAAGAAGCCCGTGGGTGTAGGTCAACAAGAGCTGGCTGAGGTTCTGGGCCGCCATCCGACCTCTTCCTCATCGACGGGGAAAGGCCCCAGGATCCGCTCTGAAATAGATAGTATCCTATCAATTAGCAAGGAACCATTCGAGAGTGGCGTTGGCTTCCAGGCGGCTTCATCGCAACGATGCAGGCAGGCTTTCTGTCAGGCAGGGGCACCGACGCGGTCGCCGCAGGGGCGGCGACAGGTCAGTCCGAGTTCATGGGATGCGTCTCGGTTGCTCAATCCGGCGCGCCAAGTCCAGCATCTGGGTCATTGTTTCACCGCGCATTCTCTCGAAACGCCGGGATTCGCTTCATTCGAATACGCTTCAGAAATCACGCTGTACGCGAAAGCGAGCTTGGAACGTGTCCTGTTGAGTCACCGTGAAGATATTTGCGCCGGCCGGAGCGCTGCGGTCTGCCCTGAGGGCACGACCACTGAGAAGACCGACCTTGCTGTACACAGCCTCGGCACCGATATCGAGATCTTTTACCGGGGACCATATGAGACTCGCGCCCGTTACGACTTGGTACGTGTCACGGAGAACGGAGTTGAGGCTGAAGCCGAATGTTCCCGGTGCGGCTGTAATCAGATTGGCCGTCGGATAGGTCGTCGTTCCATTCTGCAGCGCGCCGCTGGCTACGCCGATGCTGGATAACTCTGGTCGAAGATGAGATGGAAAGCGCATCTCCCCGTAGCTGCCGAAAAACGCGGAACGCCATTCGGGGGCCCAGTAATGGAGGTACGAACCGACCACCGTAAAGCTGTTGGACAACTCGATGCGACCCGTGGTCGGACTCACGACCGCATCGGCGAGCCACTGGCTGAACAGGCCGCCCGCGAATGGCGCGCTCTGATTCGTATAGGTGCCGCTGAAGGCGGTATACCCGGTGTAGATAGCAGCGCCCTCGCCGTAGGCACCCTGCAGATAGAAAGAATCGCCTGGAGCAATAAAGGGGGTATTCACCTGCAGGCCGCCTTGCAGAGCCCAGCCATAGGTGGTCTGAGCACCGACAAAAGCGCCGGTCGGAATGCGCGAGGCTGCGGAAGAGTCGAGAAAGGTTGCCCCGAGCGGGCCGCCAACATTGATGTCCTTCATCGCCGCCGAGACTTGGGCAGACCCCCAAGCCGCGTCGTAGCGCAACGCGCTGACGAAGTCCGGCATGCGGGAGCGCTGTACCGCGTCGATCTGGGTCACGCCGGTAACGGCACCCGCAGCATCACGCGAGACGATAACCGGTGTCGGAGCGGTCGTGAATTGGGTCGAAACTGCTGCGGTGCCGATGCCCTGAGAAGGGGAACCGGTCTGTGCATAGAGCGGATTCTTCCGAAAAATCGGATCTTCGATGGCCAGAGTCAGACTGACATCTTCGTTCAAGGTCGCCGTATAGGCGAGGACGTTGGTGGAAGGGACATTCGAGCCGAGCGTCGCGCCGACAATTTCGAAATCGTGAGCGTAGAAGTCGAAGAACGACGAAGCGCGACCGGCCGTCAGTCCCGCGAATTGCACGAAGGCCTTATCGGCAACGACGAAGTTTTGCACCCGCCCGAACGTGTCCTGGCCGACGCCTGGGAAGGCATTCGCGATACGCTGTTGTGTCCCGGAAGCCAGGAAGGGACCTGATCGGTCGGCAAGATCGGCCCTGAGGAAGGCGCGCAGGGTGCCGTTCGCGGTTTCGGTGCGGGCATCGAAGTTGATGCGCAACTGACCTCGGGACTGAAATGTATCGCCGGCGCCGGGGACCTGCCGGCTGCCCGGTGCCATGTACCCGGCTTCATATCGAGCCCGGCCCGAGATCTGGAGGCAGGTTTCGGTTCCCGGAATATAGAAGAACCCACCTCCATAAGCAGAGCAGGTGCGTACATACTCGATGGAAGCCGCATTTCTGTGAGATAGATCGGCGGCTTGCCCCGTGGCAGCGGCTGCCAATCCTGCCGACGAGCCGAGCAAAATGCCTATGACCAGCTTCATTTTGCACTCCCATCAAGGTGTCCGGGACGCAAGCATTGAGTCGCTTCACCAGAAATGTATCTTGCATGCGCTTCGAGAGCTAATATCCTCCTCCGTTCCAAACGCGAAACGAGAGCATATGATATAATTGTGCAAATATTCTTACTACCGCATCCCGTGATTTTCAATATAAACGCCTGCGCCCTTTCATACAAATAGAACGGATGCCGGGCGAATGTTATCTCTTACGTGTTGCGCGAAAGCTGCAGTACGCATCGATGACATAGATCAATCATTGCGCATGCAAATGTGGCAGCCGAAGCCACTGATGAGATCGGCTGAGCATCATGTCCCTCAGAGCGTGTTCTTATAAATCTGTCCATTTTTCATAATCAGGCGAATCCGCTTCGTCTCCGCGATCAGCGCCGTCTCGGTCAGGGGATCGCCGTCCACCAGCAGAAGGTCGGCGAGCGCTCCGCCCTCGACGACCCCGAGCTTGCCGGGATAGGGGCTGCGCGGTCCTGAGAGGGCGAGAAGCTCCGCGTTCCCGGCTGTTGCCATGCACAGCAGCTCCGCCGGACTGTACCATCGCGTCAGCTTGGCGAGTTGAGCACCTTGTCGCGCGGCGACTTTCGCCGAGAAGAGGATATCGGTTCCGAACGCCGTCTTGATCTTGTATTGTATCGCCAATCGGTACGCATCGTCCGTCCCCGTCAGAATCTTCACTTGCGCCGCGCGATTGGAGGAGCCCGGTGGAAACGGCGTCGCATCCTCGTCATCGAGAAAGGGTTGGAGACTCCACCAGACACCTTTCTCGGCCATCAGCTGCGCCGCCTCGTCGTCGGCGAGGTGACCGTGTTCGATGCATCTCACGCCGACCCTGATCGCGGCTTTGATCGCTTTCGGCGTGTAAGCATGGACGGTGACGTAGGTGTTCCAATCGTCCGCCGCTTGGACTGCGGCTCTCAACTCGATCTCGGTGTATTGCGTCGAGTCGATCGGATCATGGTCGGAGGTGACGCCTCCTCCGGCCATCACCTTGATCTGGCTCGCACCCAGGAAGAGCTGTTCGCGCGTCCGGCGAAGCACCTCGGCGGTTCCGTCGGCGATGGCGGCGGCCCCGATGCGTTCCGTGAAATGAACGGGATCGCTGTTCGCCCGCGGCAGGTCGTGGAGCGTGCGGAAGTCTCCGTGGCCGGACGTCTGCGAGATCATCGCACCGGCGGGCCAGATACGCGGTCCGACGATGGTCCCCTCGTCGATGGCCCGCTTGAGGCCGAAGACGGGGCCGCCGACGTCACGCACCGAGGTGAAGCCGCGCATCAGCATCTCGCCGGCGGCCCTGCCGGCGCGCAACATCAGGTAGTTCGGGTCCGCCGTCATCGCCTGCTGCAGCGGGACCGTCGAAAAGATCAGGTGGGTGTGGGCATCGATCAAGCCCGGCATCAACACGCATCCGGCCCCATCGACCGTTTGCGCCTCTTCGACCGGGCCGACGCCGCCCTGGTGGACGGCTTCGATGCGGCTTCCCGCGACAAGTACCTGCACGCCCTCGCGGAGGGTGGGGGAAACGCCGTCGAACAGGCGGATGTTCGTGAACAGGACCGGTCGCGGCTGCTCCGTCGGCACCGCCCGCGGGGCTCCCTGCGCCTCGGCACCGGAGCCGAGACTCGCCAACGACGCTGCCATCCCCGTCAGGAACCCCCGCCGGGAGAAGGCGGTGGCGACGCGATCCATGGCGATCCGGGCGTCGGGCCGGTGGCATAGGCAACCGCTGCCGACGAGCGTGTCGGCCACCGACGTGCAGGTGAACATGCGCTCTCCCCTGTTCGACTTCGAACCGCGTGGCGGAGTTCAGATCGTCGGCGCTTGATCCGGTGCCCCTTCGACCTCAGCTCGGACGCGGTGCCGGGGTCATCGGTGCTCGCCGATGGTCCCGCGCTTCCGGCTCCGGTGCATCGGCCGGAAGGTCTCCCGGATGGTAGTCGGGGAGCCATGCGGCCGGGATGATTGAGAGCAACGCGACCAGAGCCATGATGAGCAGTCCCATCTTCAGCGCGCGCAGGCGCGCTTCGGTGTTGACGCGCACGGCCTCATCGACTTGCGCCGGCGAGGCCGATGTCTTCGCCATCGCTTCGCGAAGTCGATCGTTGCTGACGAAGTTGATGCTATCGAGATTCACCTGCGATTGAATCTCGGGCGGCAGCAGCGGGTTTTCAGCGATGCTTCGAAAGATGCCGGCGCTGAGCAGGCCGACGAGAAGTGCGCCGGCGACTGCCGTCCCGACCGCCGCCGCCAAGTTCTGCGTCGTTCCCCGGAGGGACCCCACGTCACCGGCCAATTCCTTCGGCGACGACGTGACCAGCACGTTGAACAGCAGGGTCACCAGAGATCCCTGGCCGATGCCGAAGACGACGAGGCCGATCAGCACGGGCAACTCGCTCCAGTCGTTGCGGACGACGTAAGCGAGCCACAGGAGCGCAACGGTGCAGAGGATGAAGCCGAAGCGGCCGATCTGCCGGGGGTTCAGTTTCGAGTAGAACCGGACGATCAGCATCGCCGAGAAGAAGACGGACAGGTTGAACGGCATCATCGCGACGGCCGTGGCGAGCGGCGACCGCCCCTGGACGATCTGGATGTAGAGGGGCACCGAAAAGTTGAGCATCGCCTCGAGCGCTACCACGGCGAACAGCGCGTAGACGGCCGCGCGCTCTTTGCGGGAATCGATCACGGCCAGCGCGAGCAACGGCGTCTTTCGCTCCCGCTCGCGCCTGCGGGTCCAAGACAGGAAGGCCTGCCCGAGGATGATTCCCAGAACGATCAGGACCGGTGCCGGCGAGAACCCGAAGAGATTGAACGGAGCGGCCGGTTGGGCCACGCCGAGGCCCCAGCTGTTGAGATTGTTGAAGCCGAAGACGATCAGGATGATGGCCGAGGCCGCAAGGGCGACTCCGACCAGATCGATTCTGACGTCGGGGCGCCCGGCATCCGGCCGGAGCCTGAAGCTCAGCAGGAAGACCAGCGCCGAGAGGGCGATCAGGAAACCGAAGGCGGGGCGCCAGCCGATATAGGTTCCCAGCACGCCGCCGATGATGAACGCGGCGACACCGGCTCCGGCCCGGGCTGATCCGAGCGCACCCAGGGCGGTGGCCTGCTGTGTGCCGCGGTAGTTCTCCGCGATCAGGGCGACGAGCGATGGCACCAGCGCCGCCCCGGCCGCGCCGCAGGCCGCCTGCGCCGCAAGCATCATCGTCGCGTTGAGGCTGAAGGTCATCACGACCTGTGCCAGCCCAAAGACGGCGATGACGATCCGGAAGACCTGCAGCGCGCCGAAGCGTTGGTTGAGCTTGGCCCCGAGCATGACGAAGCCGGCGACTGCCATCGAGTACATGACGATCCCCGTGGCTACGGTCGTCGGTGGCACGCGGAAGCTTTCGACCATGCCGCTCAAGGCGACGGGCAAAGAGGCGACGTTGAACGACATCAAGGACTGGCCGAGCGCGATGGCGATCATCGGCACCCACGACGCCTGCGCCTCGAAACGCATCGCGGCCTGCGGAGAAGATCCAACCGACATGTCTTTGCTCCGAGCGACGAAGGGGCCATGCCTCCTTTGACGTGGCGCCTCCTCACACCACAGGGGTCGAGACGAAAAGGTCCATGCCCAGGCTCTGCGACAGGAACTTCGCCGCCAGCTGCCCGCGGACACTGTTGCCGGCGACATCCAGGGGAGGCGCGAACGTACCGAAGCCGCCCTTGCCCGGAGAGACGGCGACGATGCCGCCGCCGATGCCGCTCTTTCCCGGCAGGCCGATATCGTAGAGCCAGTCGCCCGAGGTTTCGTAAAGCCCGGCAATGGCCATGACGGCCAGGGCGTAATGGCAAACGGAGGGGGCCACGACCCGCTCCCCGGTCAGCGGATTGACGCCACCGTCGGCCAGGGTCGCGCCCATCACGGCGAGATCCCTGGCGCTCACGTTTAGCGAGCATTGCCGCGTATAGAGATCGGTGGCCATCTTCGGATCGCAGTAGATCCGGCCGAAGCTCTGGAGCAGCCTCGCGATGCTCCGGTTGCGGAAGTTCGTCTCCGAGGCCGAAGCGTAAACCTCATCGTTCAGGGACAGGGTCCGACCGGCGAAGCGCGAGAGGCCGGTATGGATGAACGCCCACTTCTCCTCGGAGGTGGCCCCCGGTGCCAAGCTGGTCGCGGCGATCGCGCCCGCATTGACCATCGGGTTCGTCCGCCCGCCGTCTCCCCGCTCGATGGAGGCCAGCGAGTTGAAGGCGAGGCCGGTGGCGTTGGCACCGATCTTGTTCCTTAACACCTCCGGTCCGTACACCTCACAGATCAGTGCGAAGATGAACGGCTTCGAGACGCTCATGATCGAGAATTCATGGTCGGTGTCCCCGGCCGCGAAAACTCTTCCGCTGGTTCCTACGAGGCAGATGCCGAAGAGCTCGCTCGGCACCCTGGCGAGGGCCGGGTACACCTGTGAGTTCTGTCCATCGGTGTTCGTCCTGAAACGCGCATGGGCCTCGTTGACGAGGTCTTGGACTTGACCTGCATCGGGCAGGTGACCGGTCGAGATGTAAGGGTGCTCGATGTAATCCGCAGTCAGAGTCGGAGCATGCATCGGACGATGACTCCTTAGCCTCGATCCCGCCGCGATTCGGCGGAAGTCATCTTTGGCTCCATCCCGAACAGCGATCAGTACCGCTGCTTCCGTTCCTGCCTCATGCGTTCGTGCTTGATGCGCCGCTTCTTCTCGAGGGCCCTGGGGCGGCCGATCGTCATCCTGGCGCTCGAGAGGGCCTGACCGGCCGCTCCCACAAGCGCGGACGGACCGATCGGAGCCGCAGAGCAGGGAATCGTCGAGAGAGGCAGGCCGGCGAGGGCAATGCCCGCGACGAGCAACATCCAGAGCTTGCACATCGAAGGAAACTCCCTGTCGTTCGAGGCAACGTACGCTCGTGCGATGCCTTCCGGGGCAGCATCGCGACGACGTGGACGAGAAGGCGCAGCCCCGGTTTCACGCTGCAGCCGCGTGGCGCCTTCCGGTTGTCGTGCAGGTTAGGCGGGCGCGGCAGCCTCTGCTATCGGGTGAAACCCGAGGTTGGCTGAGGAAAAACCCGAGACGCCACGTTGCGTCCGCTGCCGGATGAGGTCGGGCAAGCGGGGCTTGCGCTGCGGACATCAGAAGCGCGGCAGCGACCGGATGACCTGGCGCGCACCGTAGTGACCGTGGATGGTCAGGTCGTTGCCGACCTGCTTGAGGAGGGCGACAGGTATGGCGGTCCGCCCACCTCCGAGGCGACGCCGCAACGTGATGACGGCGACGGGCGTCATTCGGTCTTCCGCTACCCGGACGTCCCAGACACGTCCCACCCGTCTGCCGCCGTCGTCGTGGACGGGACGGCCTCGAAGCGCCGCATGCAGGGAGGAGGCAGTCATCTGGGCTGCCCAATCCGCTCTGTCCATCCGATGGGATCGGACTTCCCGGGCGTGGACCGAACCGGCGAGAAGCAAGACTGCTGCGAAGGACTCCCACGCACGGGCTGCAGTCCGCATCTCTCGTCTCCTGATCGAGCGCTCCGAGGACGGCCGCAGTTAAGACATTTTGGGCCAAGACGTCCTGGGCCAAGACATCCTGGGCCGATACATCCTGGGTCATGCCCTCGTGCGAGACCGGCGGACGACGGCTACGGTTCGCTCTTCCCGCTAGCGGCGCCAGTGGCGCCGGCGCCAATGCGGATGCCTCCAATGTGGCGGACCCTTCCAGCGGCGGTGCCTCCAACCGGGCGCCCAGTGTCGGCGAACCTCCAGGATCCCGGACCCGTCCATCGGTGGGACCACGATCGTCGACGGACCAACCGGAGCGGCCTGCCCGCTCGGTGTGAGGAACATGGCTCCTCCGAGGATCGCCACCGCAAGAAGGGCATGGCGGCTACTCATCCGGGACAGGTGCAAAGGCATGATCGAACTCCGATGGGGAAGACCGGTATTCTCCGGATGCCAAGCAAGCGCTGCCTTGAACGTTGATCTGAGCCCGCAGCACCGGAATGAAGGAAGGGCGCCTCTGCCGACGCCAATGAGACGGCATCCGGCCATCTCGACGACCGACGGAAGGTTAGACCGCGCCGCTCGCGGCTGATACCGGGCGAAATCCGAGATCGAGGAGGGGAAACTCCCGGTGCGCCACCGGATCATCCCTGAGAGGAAGCCGCATCCGTGAGTTCCCGCTGCGGCAGGCTACGCGTCGGCGCCCGATACCCAGGCATACCTCAACCAAGCAACGCCGTGGCTGATCAAGTCGAAACCGAGGATGAGGCCCAGGACCCAGACCCCGGTCTTCGGCAATCCCATCAGAATAAAAAATCCTGCCAAAACCCCAACCAAGCCCGCCAGGAACATGATCAGACCCACTTCGTTCCAGTGGCTGATGCTGAACAGGATGCGGAAAATCCCTGACAGGAGAAACAACAAGCCTATGACGTAGGTGAGGATCACCGCGCCGGACGCGGGCTGGCTCACGAGGACAATGCCTAAGCCGATATAGATCAGGCCCAGACCGGCCTGCCAGACATATCCGCCCCAGCCCTTCGTCCACACGACGTGGCCGATTTCGAACGCACCCACACCGATAGCGATGAGACCGATGAAGATCGTGCTGACGGTCGTCGCAAGGGCAACGTCACCCAGGACGAGCAGTCCGGCCAAGAGCAGCACGCCCCCGATCAGCACGCGGGCCCAGATGGGCGGTGTGGACGAGCCGAGGCTCGATGACCGAGATCCGGCGGTGAAGGTGCTCATGCTTCACTCCAAAGTTACATTCCCGGAGTCTCAGCGAGATCGAGCGGTCCAGCCGACGCCGCGGTGACGCGCGCCGCTCATGGCAGGGTATGGGCGCGCGTCGGGTCAGACCATCGGGTGAAACCTGAGGGGTACGAAGGAAATTCCCGCGGTCGGAACAGTGCGTCTCGGGGTCGATGACCCCTGGAACCGGCGGACGCGGCAGTGCTCCCGATCCCAAGCGTTGCTGCGCAGAGCGGCCGAGCGCGTCGTCGAACAAGGCTGCATTCGCCCATCGCGCGCTTCCTCGACACCGTCACGCCCGATGAGGCCGCAAGCGTTTTCGCCGCCGCAGGATAGGGTCGTGATGAACCGAAAAAGGCTTCAATCGGCGTCGCGCTTGGCCTGTGCCGCTTTGACGGATTGCGAGACGCGGCCGATCTGACTCGGCTCCAACTCCGTAAACCGCTTCTCGTTGGCGATCGGCCGCATACCCTCGTTGTGCCGTTCCTCGGTTGCCGGATGTTGCCGGGGGCGGGTCTGACGACGCCTCAAGGCCTCACCGAGATTGGCGCGCATCTGCTCACGACGGCGCTTCACCCGGAAGCGTTCGAGTTTGGCGTTGACCCGCCTGATGGCGCGGGCGAACACCTGCTTCTTGGCAGAAAGGCCCCGCTCACTGGCCTCCGCCGAGCCGATGCCGCTTGTGTCAGCCTTACCCCGCCGCGCACGCCGTCGTGTCCTGACGATGTCCCGAACGCGGTTACGCCGCTCACGCAGCCACTTGGCCAAGGCGATGGCATCGTCCTGTTCGAGTTTGCCCAGATCCGGATAATGACTGAGCTTGATGCGCTCGAGCTCGTCCTCAGAGAGAAGACGACGTTCGGATGCGATCCCAACTCCCATACCTTCCTCCTTCGCTTGGCGGAACGAAACAGGGACCAACGACTGGAGCGATGTGCCTCCTGTGAGGACGTTAGCCCTTTCGCGCGCATCTCAGCATTGACATCTGAGAAGCCGCTGAACGCACCGATGACTGCGCCGTCGCCGCTGAGGTTTCGACGATCGGCGGTTGCAGCGTCTGGCCTCTCTCATGCGACCCATGTCGCCCTCAGGGCATCGGCGAGAACCGGTTTCCGGTGTCGAGATCCGGCATTGAAGACGGCGCTCATCCGGTGCGCGAGACGACTCCCGTACGTTCGACGCTTCCGGGTTTCAGATTCAAACTTCCAAGCAGTCCTGGGATCCAGCGGGTCTCCGGATGCTGGTCGCAGAAGGTCAACACGGTGATCATAATGGGGACGCCGATGAAGGCGCCCGCCAGTCCCCAGAGATACATCCAGAAGAAGACCGCGAAGAGAACAACGAACGGCGACATGGCCAGTGCGCTGCCCGATACCCGCGGCTCGATAGCACTGCCGACGACGAACTGGATGAGATTGAGGCAAATGAAGACGCCGGCCGTCATGCTCCAGCTTTCGAACTGCACCAGGGTGAAGATGGTCGGGAAGACGGTCGCGATCAGGGGCCCGACGAAAGGGATGTAATTCAGGACGAAGGCGATGACACCCCATTCCGCCGCGAAGCGCAGGCCGATGGCGACTGCGAGAGCCCAGACAAGCAGCCCTGTGATGAGGCTCATCGCAGTCCTCACCAGCATGAACCGGCGCAGCTTGACCGCCGTCTCGGCCGTGCCGCCGACGAGGACGCGCGCGAGGCCGGGCCTGTCGAGCGCGGCGATCCGCCGGGCCGCCTCATCGACTTCGAGCAGTCCGAGAATGACGTAGACGAGCGCCACGACCCAGAAACTCACCGTCGTGTTGACTCTGCCCGTCAGCCCTTGGGCGGTGCGCATGAGCCAGCCGACGTTGAAGTGCTCCGACCAGACACCGTCCACCACGATGCCATATTCGCCGAGCCAAGCGGTCGTCCGGTCGTAGAGGGATTGAAGTCGGCCGGCATCGGCGATGAACCATTGCGCGACCCGTCCGAAAGCCCAGGCGGCAAGCGCCGCGAAGCCCAGAAACGCGACGATTATCGCGGTGATGGTGAGAGCGAGGGCGACGAGGCGCGGGAGTCGCGCCTGAAGCCCGCGCTGGAGCGGCCAAACGAGCGCAATCAAAAAGAGGGCGAAGGCCATCGGCGCAAACACGGTCACCGCGATGGAAGCGGCCGCGAGCACCGCGAGCAACGCAAGGATGCTGGCCGAGATCCGCAGCACATGATCCGTCATCATCGAGCCACGCTCCTGCCCCCACCCTCTGAGGTCCGCGTCCTTCTCAGTCCGAAGCGGCAGGCTTGTCGTTGCCGCGTCGGCCCAACACCTGATCCGTCCCCGGCCGGGTCCTAAGGACCGGGCTGGAGTGGGAGAGAGCCATGCCGACGGGCGTGCGGGAACTGACAGCGTGCTCGTGCCCTCAAAACCACCAGCGATCCTCTCGGATGGTTCAGCCCCGGCGTCTTGGGACCGACAGTAGGAGAGCGCGCGCCGATCGCCTATCGGGCGAAACCCGAGGTTGAGGTCGGGAAACACCCGGGGCTCGATTCGAGCGCCTCAAGGCTCCACAAGCTTGTTGCGGATCGCATAGCGGACGAGCGCCGCCGTCGTTTTCAAGCCCAGCTTATGCATGGCCGACGCTCGATAAGTCTCGACAGTCTTGGGACTGATGTCCAAGACTTGGCTGACCCCTTTGCTGGAGTTACCCTCGGCAACGAGTTGGACGACTTCACGCTCGCGAGCCGTGAGGCAGGTGAGTTCACCGGGCTCTTCAGGGCTCGCGAGATAGCGGTCGAGCAGGGCTCGGTTGAACCAGTCCGTGACGTATGGCTGGCGCCGACTCAAGGCTTCAACGGCGCGAACCAGCAAATCCTCGGCATCGGATTTGACCAGATAACCCTTCGCACCGGCCTTGAGCACGTCGCGTATCAAGACCTCGCTGTCGTGCATGGTGAAAATCAGGACTTCCGTCTGAGGACTGATCGCCCGAATACGCTTGGTCAGCTGGGCGCCGTTCATGATCGGTAGGGAGTAGTCGATGATGGCCACATCCGGCTTCTCCGCCTCGACGATTTCGAGAGCCTCCGCTCCATCGACCGCCTCGGCGACGACTTCCCAGCTCGCGCGGCATTCCAAGATGGCGCGCACCCCACGGCGGACCACGTGGTGATCGTCCGCGATCACGATCCGGACGGCTGCCTCGGCGCAGAGGCCCGATGGCAGATTATCTGAGGCAATCTTCTTGATCTGCATCGGATTGCCATCCTCAATGACCATGCAGGGTCGGCATGTTCGATCATGCATGCATTCGAGCATTATCTTATGATCATGAATCGACCAATTTTTGCTAAGAAATGACCGATATGTTCGATCGCGGGCGCGCTACAGACCTCTAAAGCTTCACCGTCGCTCGAACTTCGGTTCCACCTCGGCCGGAACGGATGCTGAGGTGGCCATTGAGCGCACGCAGCCGTTCCTGCATGCTCAAGATGCCGGTCCCTCCGAGGGCGCTGCCCGGTTCCCGCCCCTGTTCGGAAGCGAGCCCCTCACCGTCATCCCGGATGAGGAGAAGAACGGAGCGCTGTCCCTGCTCCATCCTCAGTTCCAATCGGGCGACGCGAACGCCCGCGTGACGATGCACGTTGGTGAGCGCTTCCTGGGCGACGCGAAAGAGTGCGACCTCGATCTCGGTTGGAAGGCGGCAGGCATCGACATCCGCATCGATGACGACCGTCACCGTGATCCCGGTGCGCCGTTCGAAGCCACCTAGGAACCAACGCAAAGCATTCGGAAGGCCGGCTTCGTCGAGCATGGGTGGATGAAGCAGGTAGGCAAGTGTACGAAGCTCCTCGATGCTCGCGTGGATCAAGTCCCGGGCGCGTTCGAGCGCTTTGTCCACGTGATCAGGTTGCCGCTGCAGGCTGTCACGCGCCAGCTTGATCTCCCATTCGGCGCCAATCAGGTCCTGCGCGGTCGAGTCGTGGAGACCCCGTGCAATACGGCGCCGCTCGTCGTCTTGACGGTGCAGCAGCTGACCGGTCGCCCGCCGAAGTGCCGTCTCGGAACGCATGATGTCCGTCACGTCCTCATGAACGACGACCACCAAGGTTTCCGAGCTGTTCACAGCGAAGTTCGTCGCCCTGAGGCGAAACCAAAAGAGGTCACCTCTCGCTGGACAGTACGGGTAAGTTGCCCGGAACTCGGACAACCGGCCGGCAATGACGGCCTCGAGCGCGCGCCCTACCTCACCGTGGTCAGGCTTCTGAACCGCGTACCCGCAGGTTGTGAGGTAATCCGCCCCCACGGCAAGTCCGGACTGGCTGCCGGCATGGCAAACAGCGAATCGTCGGCACGCTTCATTGAGCGCGACCACGTGCCCGCTCCGGTCGATGATGGCGACGTGGGCCGACAGCGTGTCCAGAGTCGACTGCAGACGGCGGTTGGCGGAGATGATTTCTCGGGATTTCGCTTCCGCCTTGCGGATCGCCGCAACGAGCCCGACCTTTCCGGCTACGAAGATCGTCAGAAGCGCCATCATGTCGTAGAGCCACGGTCGCAGCGCGATGGATCTCGCGCGAGCGACGACGACTTTCAGCTGCGTGCCTTGTACGCGCTGAACCGCGCTCAGTTGGCCGAATAACAAACCCGGATTCGTAGCGTGGCCAGGAAGGTAGACGTCATCGCGAGGCAGGCGCGGCTGCCCCTTCTCTGCGCTCTCCGTGATGCTCGCAGGCGGCCATCGTCTCGGCTCCAACGCGAGCAATTGCCCATCATCACGGATCAGCGCGATCCTATCGGATTGAGGCGCAGCCTCGGGCGTCAGCATATCGTGCAGAGCTTGCTGAGAGACAGTCACGAGGGCTACGCCTCGGAAATCGCCCGCTTGAGTCGGTCGATGACTGATCGGAATCGATGCTGTGCCCTTAATACGATCAGCGACAGGCACTCCAACGAAAATTACGTTCGTGTATTCGTCCCTCGTACGGGTGAAATACTCGCGATCGGCAACGGAAATGAGATTGGGCGATTCGCCCGTGTTGACACTCAACATCCTTCCATCACGATCTACGATCGCAACCAGCGTGTAGGCTGTGAGCGTTTCGCTCGAACTCGGAGGCCAGCGCTGGAAAAGGCCGGATGTAGCGATTTGCGCTATCGATTGGACGGCGATCGTCCGGTCCAAGTCTTGTAGGATGCTTGCCGAGCTCTCGACAAAGCGCTGCACCTCGCCTGCCAGGAACCGCGACGAACGGCGCAGCTCGTCCTCAACGGCGGCTTCGCAGCGGCCGTAAGTGGTCCAGGCAACAAGGGCGAAGATGAGTGTAGGAACAAGAACCGCCAAGCTTTGAGTGAGCGTAATCGAGCGTACTAAGCCTGCCGCCCGCGAATCTGGCGAGATTCGCAACGCGAAGAAGGCATATCGGAGCCTATTCATCCGTCGCCTCCGATGCTCTGTCAGCCGCCTGACAGCCGGTTACGTGACCTCATTACGGTGACCTTGTTTGGCTACGCTCGTACCACTCTCAGATAACTTAACGAAAACCAGGCAAAGCACCATAGATCGACGTTAAGTCATGCCGGACGGCCACGGTCGGACGTGCGGCAGCTGGATCAAGCGGCAGCGGATCATTGACCCGGCAGAGGCTGATACGGTCCGGTTCAACCGGCACGGCGATGGACGGTCTGGTCCGATCGGCGTGAAGCCGATCTGCCGCTACGGGAACGAAGGGGGGTTGATCGCATGCGCGCCACCGCTCGCTTAAGCGCGGGCACGATCCACGGCATTTCAATGAACCGGATCCTTGTGGGCGGGATGGCTCCGACAATCTCTGCTTGAAGACGCAACGGCGAAACCGAACGCGGGTTACATCCCCATCGCAGCGCCACTTATCATCGCCTCAGATGAGTTCGAGGCGGTGCAGGCCAGACCGAAAGCACAGAATTCTGTCACGCCGGCACGGGTGATCACGGACCCGATCCGGCTCGCCGGACGTGCGAGCCGCAGCACTCACAGCGGCGCGATGATGCTGCGGAGCGGCACTTCGGGCTTGGGGCAGGTGCACCGTTACTCTCGCGGCTCGAAAGGGGGCGCCAGGGTCCGGCGGGCTGATCGGGCCGGACGATCCCGTATGGACACGCTCGACATGCCGGTCACCGAGCTCTTGTGGCCGATCTGCTGCCGCTTGACCGATTGCGGGCGACACTGGCGCAACGCAGCGCGCCGGATCGCGCCTCGTGGGCGAACTGCGCGCCGCCTTGAACGCAGCGCCCGAGCGCTTCGGCTGAATGCCAGGATCGACTCAACGCGATGGCCGCTGGACAAGTTGGGGTGTCGGGCTGGCGCTCTTCGTAGAAGGCCACTGATGGCGCGCTCGCGGCACATGCGCCTCAACAGCGCCGCACGCCGTCCGCATCCGCGGACATACCGGCCGGCGCTTGAGCAGCCCCTCCGCCGCTCGTCGCGCACCCGACACGATTCGAACGTGTGACCGTTGCCTGAGGAAGGCCACGCGTTCATCCCATTGAGCGACCAGGGCCTTCCACCGCCCCGCACGGCGCCGTTGCGTCGACGGTTCAGTTGGGCTACTCACGAGCCACGGTCAGCACCCGTAGCTCAGCTGGATAGAGCGTTGCCCTCCGAAGGCAAAGGTCACACGTTCGAATCGTGTCGGGTGCGCCAATCAACCTGCTGTCTCTGAAGGCAGATTTGGTTTCCAGGGTTTAGCCCTCAGTCCCCAAAAGTCCGTCTGTCACGCCGCTGTCACAGCAAAGCCGCGACTCATGGCGACCATTCGTAAGCGTGGAAGCTCCTGGCAGGCTCAGGTCAGGCGTGAGGGATACCCCCCGCTCTCCCGCTCTTTTCCGACCAAGGCTGAGGCTGTCTCTTGGGGCCGAGAGCAGGAACACAACATCGACCGTGGCCATCTCCCGGCAGGCAGTCGGGCCGCCAAGGGCCTGACCCTCGGTGATCTCCTGAGGCGCTATGAAGCCCAGGTCACACCAAAGAAGCGAAGCAGCCGGTCAGAGCAATCACGGATCAAGACCCTCCTAGGCCATCCTATGGCTCAGGTAGCTGTCACACGTGTCACACCAGACATGGTGGCCTCCTACAGGGACCTCAGGCTTCAAGTGGTCTCAGGGGACACGGTACGCAGGGAGCTAGGCATCCTGAGGCATTGCCTTGAGGTGGCCCGTAAGGAGTGGGGAACACCCATCCTCATTAATCCTGTCCACTCCATAGCCTTCCCTGAGCCCTCCAAGGCCCGTGAGCAGCGATTGGAGCCTGAGGCAGCTATGAGACTTGCTGAGGCCCTGAAGCGAACCCGCGTGTGGTACCTAAGGCCCTTGGTAAGCCTTGCAGTGGAAACCGGGATGCGCCGTGGTGAACTCCTGAGCCTCAGGTGGTGCCACGTGAACCTCAGCAACCGTACGGCCTATCTCGAAACCACCAAGAACGGGCACTCAAGGATCATCCCGCTTACCCCTGGGGCTGTGGCTGAACTCAATGGCCTACCGAGAACCGAAGACAGGGTGTTTCCGGTGGCTGCTAACGCCGCATGGTTGGCCTGGGATAGGCTGAGGACCAGGGCCGGGCTCCCTGAGCTACGCTTTCATGATCTACGGCATGAAGCCGTCTCACGGTTCTTCGAGATGGGCCTGAGCGTGCCTGAGGTTGCGCTTATCAGTGGGCATCGAGACACCCGCATGTTGATGAGGTACACTCATCTCCGGCCTGAGGTCATCGCAAGCAAGCTCGGTCCCGGCGTCTCAAAGCAGCATCAGGTAGCCCACCCAAAAACCTAGTGAAGATTTGAACAAATCCGAGGTTTCGATCATGCACATTGCCGGTTTTCGATTATATAACTATGCTTCATTCCGAGACAGCCTTGATCAGTCGCTTGACGCAGACATGAACGTAGTTGTTGGACAGAATAACGTCGGAAAGTCGGCACTGTTGGAGGCGCTGTCACTTTCATTTGGTTCCAAGCCACACCGTAGCTCGGCTTCAAGCCCAGATTTGGAGACAACCAATAATTCGAGGATTGTCATCGAACTACATTTGAAGGGACCAGAATTGGTCGAAGCTTTGCTGCAGGATGCCAGCGGATTCTATATGAGATCGGCTCCAGACTTAAAAATGGGATATGCTGACTACTTCAACAACTTGCTGACACTCGATTTCATTTCTGTCATTATAACGCTTACGGCTTACGATCATGGCAATACGCGGACACGCTTAGAGTACATAGGCCCAATTGGCGGAGAAGATATAAACTGGTCTACTTCTAGCTTGCCCATGTTCTATAATACCATCGAAGATAAGTTCCGCGTCTCGAATACTATCTCTGGGTCAAGAGCAGAAAACACCTCAGAGCTTGTTTTAAAATATGCCTTGAAGAAAATATACTTTTTCTCTGCACTCAGAACTCCACGCAGTAGCTCACAATTTGGCCGCAACCATCAACTTCACCCAGACGCATCAAACTTGGCCGAAGTACTAGGAATGCTGCAGGGCAACCGATCAGCTTACGAACGATATGTCAAAGACGTACGGCGGGTTCTTCCGGCAGTAAAATGGATCAGTGTTCAGCCTTCTCGAACGTCAGAAGGGTTCCAAGAGGTAATGGTTTGGAACATTGACGCTTCAACTGAGCGCGAGGATCTCGCGAATCCTCTTAGCGAGTGCGGCACTGGAGTTGGGCACATCCTGTCCATTCTTTACGTGCTGCATAGGTCGTCCGGGGATATTATGATTGTAGACGAGCCTAATAGTTTTCTACATCCTGGCGCAGCAAGAATGCTTGCTTCAATATTGCGAGAAAGTAAGCAGCACCAATTTATTCTTTCCACACATGCGCCCGAAGTAATTTCATCGGCGAGACCAAACAAAATATTAAACCTGAAGCTTGAACGCGAGTCAACTGTTGTATTTGAAGCTTCAACAAAGGCGATTGATCATACGCGAACGCTTCTCAATGACCTTGGGGTAAGACTTTCAGATGTGCTTGGTTATGACAGAGTAGTTTGGGTCGAGGGGCCGACAGAAGTTCAGGCTCTTCCAATCCTCCTTGAAGCAGCAGGGCGGCATCTTTCGTCGGGCATTGTCTTTGCCGCCATGAGAAGCACAGGGGACCTAGAAAATAAGCAGGCAGTCGCTTTCGCTGAAATGTACGATAACCTCAGTCGGGCCAACTCCCTTTTGCCTAACCCCATGGTTATCTTGCTTGATGGCGACAAAAGGGGGGCATCTCGAATAGAGGTCTTGAACAATACATTTCCGGAAGCGTTGCAGTTCTTGAGCCGTCGAACTTATGAAAATTATCTGCTAAGCGTTCCGGCTATAGCCGCACTCATCAACACTTTTCCTTCCTTTGATAAGGCGCCTATCTCAGAAAGTGTCGTTGAAGATTGGCTCCGCGCCAGAGGGAATGATAAGCGGTACGGTGCGCAGGCAGATGAAGTATTTAGTGAGCGGTGGAATTCAGCCGTTGACTCAAGTAAGATGCTTCCGGATTTGATTCAGGAAGTCTCAGAATCGACGGAGATTTATAGAAAGCCCTTCCATTCGGTTTGGCTAACTCAGTGGCTTGTTGAAAATGAGAGAGAAACGTTAAATGCACTGGCTTCTGAGATTTCTGCAATGATCCCTGGCTGATTGCTCTGCGGCCGGAGACTATGGGGGCTATCTAGCTAAAGTCTGTTAAGCTCCAGAGTGGCAAATCCCTCGGCCCATCGCTATGGCACCCACACGCTTCGCCAAGCTCAGCCCTTGGTCTGACAGGCGGTATCGAACCAGCCTGAGGTTCATAAGGTCCGGCTCACGTTCTAAGAGGCCCATCCCTTCGCTACCCTCACGGCCCTTCGGTCCCAGGTCCAAGAGCCATCTTGAGGCCACCGGCTGCATGGTCCCTAGGAGCTTGGCGTATTCCGTAGGGCCGAGGTTGGGGCTGTTAGCCACTGCTAAGAAGGCCGCGATGTTGTTTGCCGCCATCCTGTGACCGGCAGAGCGGAACTCATGGACTATCCAAGCGGCCCTGAGGATGCCCCGTGCTTCTGTGGTGCTGAGGGAAGCCTGTGGGCCTTCATCGTTCATCTAAAGGTAGTTCCTATGGCAAATGAAATGGCATGATAGGTGTCAAAAGAAGACCCATCAGAGGGCCTTCCGTTTTGTTCTTATTCGACACTTAGTTCATCAGGAATCATCTCTATTAGGCGCCAAGCCTTTACTGGGCATTCCACAAATAAAACACCATCGATAAGCTTTCCAAACTCGCAAGTAACGGCTTGAAGCCAATCCCGTGCTTTGTCTGTGGCAGCTTGAACAGCAAGGGCTACCCCTGGGACATCTGGGTGAGACATGCCGTCATGCAACACCACATCGATCAAGTTCATCGCCAGCCCCTATAGCCGCCATTCGTTGGACGACAGGGACTGCATGGCACATGGTCACTCTAGTTTCAAGTGAATTAGAAGCGGCAAGCAATACATACCAAGTAAAATAGGAATGGATTTGTTATGTGTCGCAATCCCTAGGCAGCCACAACACGCCCTAAGGTCGAACAACAACGCGAGGCTTTACCCGATATTTGAAAGTGGGGCGGGATGGGATCATCGCAGAAAACGAGGCCTAGGAGGGACCCGTCAGAGGACCCAAGGATTCCTCAGGCAGCCGGAAGCAGGCTAAGGGCTCGAACCTCAAGAGCATCACCGATCCTAGCGCCAGTGCCACCGATCATCCTCAGGCAACGATGGGCTGCCTCCGGTGACATTAGGCGCCAGCGGCATTCCGGGTCAGGCTGTGGCCGCCTTGGTGGTGCTCAGGGCACGATGAACCGATCCCTTGCCGATGCCGAGCTTGAGAGCGATGGCGTTCATGCTCATGCCTTGTGCCGATAGGGCTTTGATCTCGTCAGCCTTGGCGCGTGCGGTGGGCTTCCGGCCCTTGTAGCGACCTTCGCCCTTGGCTTTCGCAATCCCTTCGCGCTGACGTTCAAGCATCATTTCACGTTCGAACTGAGCCACACCACCAAGGACGTTCAGCATCAGCTTGCCCGTGGGTGTGCCTGTGTCCACTCCAAGGTTCACGATCCTCAGGGCCACTCCCTTCTTCTCAAGGGTCTCGATGATCGTCCCCATGTGGGTGACTGAGCGGGCCAGCCTATCGAGTTTGGTCACAACGAGGGTGTCACCGGAGCGCACGAACTCCAAGGCAGCCTCAAGCGCGTCACGAGGGGCCACAGATGATACCTGCTCCTGAAACAGCTTCTCGCATCCAAGGGCCTTCAGGTCTCGCACCTGGGCCTCCAAACCGGCTTCCTGTTCCAAGGTGGAGGTGCGGGCATAACCAACGAGCATCCGAGACTCCGGCGGTCCAATAGGTTCTTTGAGGCTGAACCACATGCCGGTCCAAATCTCAATACCTTTCTTTTGGAACTGCCGTGGCTGAATTGTGGAACGGTCCACAAGACCATGCCCTATTGGAACGAATTGTGCGCGCCCGACGTAGCTTCGAGGTGCAGATTGCGCCACTATGGATCTTAGCAGAATTTAATTAGCTTGTGCGCAGGACCAAATATGGCTAGCAGCGAATTGCCCAATAAGAGCTGGTTTAATACTACTGATGTTGTGACCAGCGCAATAACATCGGGCGTTTTTTCTGCCCTCGGATTGCTAGCCACACTTATTATATCTTACTTAGTTACAGAAGGGCGCGCTCAATACTACAAAACCCTGATCGACTCAAAAGAAATGACGGTCCTTTCTATCGAAAACTATCGCTCGGAGGCGGCGGATTACAAATTTTGGATTGTGGGATTCTCATCCGCATTTATCGGTTCAAGTGGAAATGCGACTTCCAAGTTCGACACAGAACCAGGGCGCAGCGGCCAGATATTGAGCATAACAGGAGTGCCGCCCTCGTCGTCCTTTAATATAATCATCCAAAATCTACCAGATGCAAAGACTGCGTCTATTAAAATTTTAAACCCGAACTCTGGTGTTGGACTTCTAGATGGCGATCAGCCACGAAAAGTGGTCGATTGGGTCTCTCCAATTATCATGGCAATTGTCGTGTTTATGGTTTACTTTTTGATAATTACTTCGTCAAAGAATAGTCATAACGATATGCTGAGGCGTTTAGAGCAAGCTAAGTTCGAATTTGACAGAAGCAACTCTGGCTTAGAGAAAGCTATCGCAATTGCTGATAAGTCTAGACAAGAATTAAGTGCGTCTCAGGCCAATTTAAAGGCGAGGACACAACGCCTCCAGATATATTTTGTAAAATACGCGGGATTTCTCAGGTCAGAAAACGATTTCCTGAGGGATTGTATAAGGCAGTCACTACTCGCTTCGGGCGTCAGCAAATCGAACGTGAGAGAGATCCTAAGGGTTATCTCGAAGAAAATTGGCATAAACTATCAAGAGGTTGATTTTTGGGACAGGGATCTGAATGAAATTGTGGAAATCCTTGTCGAGGAGGGTAGGCGTGAAAGGCACGAGAAGATTGTATCGGAAATCTCGCCGAGTTAGCCTAAAGCATAGACGGGAGTGTGCGCTGTTGGGCAGTAAATATTGACAGGCTTTATTTTAACTATTTCGGTTTGAGCGTCCCGCAACGACTCTCGACTCTGGTTTTGGGGCGCCTGAGGCCTTTTTATGAAGCATTATTTTTGTATAGACAAAGTCCTGAATGGTCTACGCCTCGAACACCTTCCAATAAGCACCTCTTGCAGGCTTCTTACCATCGGCGTGACAGCGGCTGACCATGAGTGGGGCGAGGCTCCCCTTGTCACCTTCAAGCTTCATAAAGTGCGACTTACGGGTCCCGTCTGAGTTTCGGTGCACCCAGCTGGACCATAGATCGGGCTGCGCAAGCTTGGTTGGTTCGGACGGAGACGTGAGTATGAAGTAAGGTCGTACGTGCTCTGTGGGCATGCTGCTCAGCCGTTGTATTTTGCTTGTTAGCTGTCTGTTGCTCCACGAGGTTGCGAGTTTCGCCTCTATGACAATGACCGTTTCATCGAAAGCAATGATCATATCGACATCTTGTTGGCTGCCATAGATCAGTTCCGGTTGGTTGCTCGCCGCATCCATATCTGCGGACACATCAAATCCTGGCGCCGTCCATAAAACAGCCGCAAGCCAATCTAGGTGGTAGTCAAATGCCCACCATGCGTCGCTTGGAACCTCTATGCCCAACGTCTTGCTAATTTTCTCGATGAACAACCTATCCAGGCTCAGAAAGGGCTTACCTAAGGCATCGGATAAGAGCCAGAACCGTTCCTTTCGGTTGAAGCGTTTCAGTGCCTGAACCAAGGGCGACATCGAGTAGATCCTGTGGGCCTGCCCAACGCTTGACCGAGCCGCTTCGAGAAGTCACGCCGTCAGCTGGTAGGGTCCACATCACAGTGGCTAGGCAGCAAGCCTACCGAGAGCGTTGAGGACACTGCGGGCTGTCCGCTGGCCACCACGGTGTGTTGCGACGAGGCGGGCGTTGAGAGCCTTGGCCATGGCAGTGGCCTGCGTAATGCTTTGCAGCCCGAGCCCGTCGGTGATCGTCTGTAGGCCTGTAGCTCTCTCTGTAGCTTGGCTTCTTACTGCCGCGATAGCTGCGGTGTTCCCATAGCTCTTGAGATGAGCAGCACCATTCGGGTTCCCCAGGCGCATAGGGGCTTGGCGCCCATCCTTGAGTGAACGCACGGGTTCCTCCCCGGTGTCCTCTGTGGTCTCCCTAGACTGCCTCGGGCTCTCCCGCTTCACCGCTAGGGCAGCCTTGGTCCTCTCAGAGAAGAGCGTGCGTTCCTTCTCAGCGAACCGTTGGACGGCTTCACGTTGGGCTCCGATGCCAAGGCCGCTTCGACGCTGACGCTTCGTGGAGACCCGAAATTAGGGGATGGCAGGGCGGATCGTCGGTTCGTCTCTGGTGTGTAAATCCGATGCACCAGCGTTAGGCAGTTTTGCATAGACGCAGAGGCAGTAGGCCGACCGACAGGCATTGAGGCAAGGTTCTCGTTGTTGCTCAGACGGTTAAACCAGTTGAGGGCTCGAATCGGCCCCCCTTAGGAGAAAGGCACGGCTGAGGTGGCTCAAAATCACGGCCGGCCTGTAGCTGAGTGTGCGGCCGAATGGAGGGGCCTGGGCAGCTTTCCAGCTAACAACGGCAAGCTGAGACAACGGGGCATCTTCGGTACCGCCTAAGTCAATCCGACTGACGTAGCGATTTCTCACATCACCATCATCAACCCTGGGGGCCTTTGGGCTCCCTTTTTCTTTGTCAGGACAACAATCAACATGATCACACGTCGATACCGAGAGCCGAGAGGGCTCCATGCGAACACAGGAGACTACGGCTTCTACGTCAGAGTCGCAGGGGAGGACCGGGAGCTTCTGAAGCAGGCCAAGAGCTTGGCTGAAGGCAGGCTTGGAGGCAGCCCCAGCAATCCCAAGCTGCTCCTTGAGATGATGAAGGTTTACGTGGCCTCCATGGCTCCCCAGGCTGCTCACAGCGGGCTCTAAGGGACCGGAAATGCCATTCGACCTTCGGAACCCCTTCAGCCCCTTCCTGCCTGCCGGTGCTGCTTTGGGTAAGCCCACAGTGGCCCCTTGGGAGGCTATGGCGGCCCTCCCAGGCTCTCCAAACTATGACCCGCTGATTCCATTCAGTGGCTCAAGGCAACCTCAGACACCTTTGGCCCCTGTCGCATCAACCATTGGCGTCCAAACGGGACCCACCCAAACCAAGGCTCAGCCTCAGGGTGCTCTCTCAGAAGCCGCCAGACAGGCAGAAGCTCAGAAGGCTACAGTTGTGGCCCAGGGTGGTCCGATGCCGCCTACGGGCCTGCTAGGCGATTCTGGGGGCATCTCTGAAGGTAGTAATACCAACTCACCTGTGGGTGCCCTGACGCGCGTCTTCGAAGATCATGCCAAGGATTGGAGCCCTGGGGAGGCTATGGAAGGCGCAGGCATTGCCCTGATGTCGCTAGACAACCCTGATGCCGCCAAGGAGTTTGCGAAATATGCAGCCCTTAGCAGCCGACAGCCAGACAAGTATGATGTTAGAATTGATCTAACCTCTGGTCGGTCTATCAGCACCAATTTGACCACAGGCAAGACCACAGTCCAGCAAGTCACCGATCCAGCACCCAAGCCACTCACTCATAAATACATTCCCGAGACCGGCACGATGGTCTCCTGGGATGACCAGGGCAACATCCAACGCAATCAGAAGGTCAGTGAGCCACCACCACGACCTATGCCTGAGACTGCCCAGAGGACCGTTCAAGACAACCAGACGAAGGCTGATAGCGCCCTTCAGACAGCCCTCAAGAACCAAGAGTTCATCAAGCTGCTGCGGGAGGACAAGATGGACCTTTCGGCTCTTGGGAGGGCAGGAAGTGAGTGGCAGTTGCTGATGGGGGCTTCTGATGAGAGGACACGCAATGCAGCAAAGTTCCAGGCACACATCAATGAACTAAGGAACAGCCAGCTTCTCGATGCCAAGGGCACACAGACTGAAGGTGACGCTCAGAGAGCTTTGGAGTCGATCCTTCCGGGTATCTCTGGCCTCGATAACAAGACTGTAGCGACACTACTCAGAGGAGCCAACGATGGCCTCCTAAGCGCCTATGAGAGAAACCACAGGTATAATCTCGATAGCTACAGGCGCTACAAGGACCGAGAGTCCGAAGATTACTACACCAAGCAGTTTGAGGGCCAAAAGAAACATTACCACGATAGAAAGGCTGAGTTGGAGCAGGGGTGGGATGATTGGATGAACAGTCCAGCACCTAAGACTCCTGCCAATCCATACATCACCGGACAGAACCCAGCACGGGCTCAAGCTCCACAACGGAAGGACTCCTTCCTTGAGTTCATAGAAAGGCGGGACCGAGAGAAGGCCAAAGGCCAGTAACACAATCAATATCTAAGAGATGACTTAGGGGGCTTACGAGCCTCCTTTGTTTTTCCTTATGAGCGCCCCTATAGGGAAGAACTACATGCCTCCGAAGATAAATTGGGTCAGCCAAGGACCACAACATGAGTGACACTAATGATAATAATCATGAGGTAATATTTCGTGGTAGCTATGAGCGCTGAAGAAGTTGAAGATGAGACCATAGGGCGACCCAAGGATGAGTGGTTGGACTATTATTTATTATCAAAGGAAGGGACATTAAGAGATGTAGTATCTGTAGTCACTAGGGAGATTGTGTCTGCTGAAGCAAGAAAAAGATCGCGTAAGGCAGTAGATCAAAGATCATTTGAGTTGTGCACTGATTGTGTATTAGCTAATATGTCATACGTGTTTCTAAAGTACGGCTTCGAGCATCCAATAGTGGCGTCTAGAAAGCTTTCGGAGTGTGATTTGAATACAAATGAAAGCATGCCTCAGAGAACTTTTGTCAGATCCTTAGATCGGTTAGAGGCCTGTGGTTACATCAGTCAGTGCGTGGGCATCGGCAGCAAAGTACACTCAACGGTCATAAGCACTCAGAAGCTCCACAGTCTCATTATCGAACATGGTGTGGATTTCTCCTGCTTCCGAGAGTGTGACACACGTCCTTTAGTGGTCCTCAGGAGAAGGGCCCCAGCCCGAGCAGGTAGGAAGGCCAAGAAGTCATCAGTCAACTTCCACCACACCCATGAAACTTCGGTGATCCATGATCGTGTAAGCAAAATCAATCGATTTCTGAGCAAGGCTAATATCGACTACATCGATGACGCCAACTCCGATGTTCGTGTTAGTCCCTATGACCGGTCCCTAGTCAGGTACTTCAGCATCCTCGGTCATCAGGGTATCCGCTTCGATCAAGGCGGCAGGCTCTTTGGTAGGGCCTTCTGGATGAACATGAAGTCTGACTTCAGGCGAGGCATCAGGATCGATGGTGAGCCCGTAGCGGACTTAGACTTCTGCAACCTAGGACCACGTATCGCCTATCACCTAGCAGGCCACGAGGCTCCTAAGGGCGACCTGTATGACCTGAGTGGTCTCCTCGATGGCTATGACCACCGCGACAAGGCTCAACGTAAGGCTATCAAGAGAGCCTTTGCTTCGTGCCTGAACGGTGGGCGTGGAGGCAAGCGAGGGATCAAACCAAAGGCCGGTAAGCCTGGGACCACCGGAATCCTTGATCCTCTTCCGAGGGGCATCAATGCCGCAAAGATCAGGAAGGCCCTCATCACCAAGCATCCGGTCCTTGAGCCGTTCTTCGAGCCCCGTGAGGTCCCTGTGGGCTTCACCATCATGTTCCTAGAGAGCCAGATCCTCCTGTGTGCCCTTGAGAAGCTGATTGCTCTTGGTGTGGTGGCCCTGCCTCAGCATGATGGACTCATGGTGGCTAGGAGTAACGCTGGAATCGCTCAGGAGGCTCTAGAAGCGGCTTCAAGGGATGTCTTGGGTGTGACTATCCCTGCAATTGTGAAGGACCTCTATGGGCCTCCTGGCGAATCTGAGAGGCTATTGGCTGCCTGAGCCTATATGGTCAATCACTATACTGTTGCACCGGATTAATATAATAGGAAATAACTCATAGTTAGTCCAGGGAGAGGTTGTAGGAAGGCTTGTGGGACTGAGGGTTGGTCTACAATCATCACACCCACCGACGTAGGAGCCCTCATCACCACAGGCCCCGATGGTAAGCCCTGGACCAACTCAAGGCATATCGCGGTGGTGTTTGAGAAGGAGCATTTTCACGTCCTTCGGGACATCGACCAACTCCTAGAATCCGGTCATCCAGATTTGGAGGGCCATATGTTTCAAGAGGTTAGCGCCTTCGACCCCCGTGCCAACCGTGAGACCCGAAGCTTCGACATGAACCGCGATGGGTTCTCTCTGCTGGTCATGGGGTACACGGGGCACAAGGCGGTGGACTTCAAGCTGGCCTACATCCGGTCGACTTCGCCATCCAAGATATCAAGCTTCTCAGTTAAATCAGCTACCTGTTGCTCCAAACGGATAATCCGATCATGTAGCTTCGGCACGTCCATTGCGTTGCGCATACCCCAATTTGTCACGAGGAAAGCGCCCCATAAGATGGCTCCCCAAATGATCGTGCTGATATTACTTCCGATCAAGCCTTCTATGGATTCAATCACGGCTAGTTGCCTTCAAGGGCGCTCAGGACACTTCCATCCTACTTCTTGCCACCCTCTATAAGCCTAAGCCCCTGCATACTCGGTGGCAAATCAGGTGGCCTAGGAGGCGCCTCAAGATCGGGGTAGTAGGCGTGACATCGTGGGACGTACTGGTTGCCTGTCCGCTTCCCAGGTCTCTCTTGCCAGGGACAATCGAACGCGATGCTCCTCAATACGTCCTCTAAGGGCGTCTCGGGGCCGTACTTTGCTGCTAACCGAGCAAGACGATAGCTCCCGGTCCTGTGGGGACACATGCCGCATTCGACCCGTACCACCACGAAAGGGTAAGCTGCGAGACATGGGACCTCAGGCCTCCTTGGTGGTGTCATTGAACAACGTACCACGGACGTAACCACGGGAGATCAGCCGGTCCCTCTGTTGGGTCCGCCTTTCGGCCTCCGCGAGATCAGCCAAGGCATCGGCTATGGCCTCCCTGAGGGCCACACGCGCATCGTCACCGGTCAGGCCGAGGTATGCCCTTGCAATGACCTCTACGGGGCTGAGGGGGCTGTGGTGGGCCTGGGGAGCCTCAGGAGGCTTGTGATGCCTTTCAGTTGCCTGGGATGCCTGAGCGGTTTGGGTGTGTGACATGGGCCTCCAGTCCGACTCAGGATGAGAACAGAAACGGAACACATCACAGGGCCTAAGGTTCGATCAAGGGGCTTTCGGTGGGCTTCAGGGGATCGTGAGGCCTTCCCCCGGTTTGTCACAGCCGTGTCACAGCGAACCCGTGGAATGCCCCGGTATCGGTGGTTGCTCCCAAGCCAACTGTTATGTACCTTATGGCCTGTAACAGATTGATTTCGCGGGGAAACTGAAGCCAAACCCGAGTCAGCACCCGTAGCTCAGCTGGATAGAGCGTTGCCCTCCGAAGGCAAAGGTCACACGTTCGAATCGTGTCGGGTGCGCCATTTCAGAACAGAAATGTGAACCCCCCGCCTTCTTCCTTGAAGCGGCGCCAAGGGTTTGAAACCGTTCGGCTTTCGATTCCCCGATGCGGACCTCGTCGTCAGCGACCGCGGCACGTGGGCGAAGGCGTGCAGGTGTTCACGCCGGTAGACGTCTTCTTCCCGTCGCATGCCTGAGCGCGCGGCGGTCGAGAGCGCATTGATCATCGCCGGGGTGATCTCCTGGCTGCCGGCGCCGTCGAGGGTCGGCCGAACGCAATCCACGTCGGTTGCGGCTTGGTCCCTCATCCCGCCAAGCAAGGCTTCGACAAGACCGATCCGCTCGACCTGACCAAGCCGACGGGCGATCCTCCGATCGAACGCACATGCTTTTCGCCAGCCGCGAATCGGCTCGACACAGTCCCGATGGCGCCTGAGCGCGCCGGCCTGTGCGCGGCTTCGCCGGAGACGGGTGCGGGGCGATGGCTCTCGCGGCGCGTCAGCCGATTCGAAGCGTCGCTCCTGCCCCCCGCGGGGCCGACCAGCCAGCCTGAACCCTCCGCGGAGGCGCCCGCCTCCGACAACCCGCATCGCACGTTTTGCCGAGCGCTCTTAATCCCTGATCTGTCACAAAAATTTCGCCGTCCGCGTGCTCAGACAATCTCCGGCGACGCAAGCCCGCACAGATATCGTCGGAGAGGTCGGCATGGCAGGGTCAGCAATCGGCGGTTTCGCGCCAAGCCAGGATCATGCGGGGCCAGGGCCGCACCACGGTCGCCCCAACCTCGACGGCAACCGCTCGATCCTCGCGACCGTCCTGTTCACCGGCGCGGTCGCGGCGGCCCTCGCCTACGTCGCCTACAGCATCTACCTCGACGTCGATGCCACCGGCGTGCAGGTCACCACGTACCTGCCCTACATCCTGCTGTTCGTCGCGCTCATCATCGCGCTCGGCTTCGAGTTCGTGAACGGCTTCCACGACACGGCCAACGCCGTCGCGACCGTCATCTACACGCACTCCCTGCCCGCCAACGTCGCCGTCGTCTGGTCCGGCTTCTTCAATTTCCTCGGCGTGCTCCTGTCCTCGGGGGCGGTCGCCTTCGGCATCGTCAGCCTGCTGCCGGTCGAGCTGATCCTGCAGGTCGGGTCCGGGGCGGGCTTCGCCATGGTCTTCGCCCTCCTGATCGCCGCCATCATCTGGAACCTCGGCACCTGGTATTTCGGCCTGCCGGCCTCCTCGTCGCACACCTTGATCGGCTCGATCATCGGCGTCGGCGTGGCGAACGCCCTGATGCACGGCCGCTCGGGCACGTCGGGGGTCGACTGGACGAAGGCCACCGAGATCGGCTGGTCCCTGCTGCTCTCGCCGGTCTTCGGCTTCATGGCCGCCGGCGCCCTGCTGCTCGTCCTGCGCTTCGTGGTGCGCAACCCCGCTCTCTACGCCGAGCCGAAGGGCAAGGAGCCGCCGCCGTGGTGGATCCGCGGCATCCTGATCGCGACCTGCACCGGCGTCTCCTTCGCGCACGGCTCGAACGACGGGCAGAAGGGCATGGGCCTGATCATGCTCATCCTGATCGGCACCGTGCCGACCGCCTACGCCCTCAACCGCGCCCTGCCGGATTCCTCGGTGGCGCAGTTCCGGATGACCTCGCAGGCGGCCTCCGAGGTGGTGGCGAAGAAGGCGGCCGGCTACGACATCATCGGCGATCCCCGCCCGGCGGTGACGGCCTACGTCGCCGCCCACAAGATCGAGGGCGGCACCTATCCGTCGCTCTCGGTCCTGATCAAGCAGATCGGCGAGCAGGTCGATCAGTACGGCACCCTCGCGAAGGTGCCGGCCGAGGCGGTCGGCAACACCCGCAACGACATGTACCTCGCCTCCGAGGCGGTCCGCTTCCTGATGAAGGACAAGGAGAGCGAGCTCTCCTCGGCCGAGATCGGCACGCTCAACGCCTACAAGAAGAGCCTCGACGAGGCGACGCGCTTCATCCCCACCTGGGTCAAGGTCGCCGTCGCGATCGCCCTCGGCCTCGGCACCATGGTCGGCTGGAAGCGCATCGTGATCACCGTCGGCGAGAAGATCGGCAAGACCCACCTGACCTACGCGCAGGGGGCCTCGGCGGAGCTGGTCGCGGCCGGCACGATCGGCGCGGCCGACATGTTCGGCCTCCCGGTCTCGACCACGCACGTTCTGTCGTCGGGCGTGGCCGGCACCATGGCGGCCAACCGGTCCGGCCTGCAGCTCTCGACCCTGCGCAACCTGGCCATGGCCTGGGTGCTGACCCTGCCGGTGGCCATGCTCCTGTCCGGCACGCTCTACGTGATCTTCTCGCGCCTGTTCTGAGCCGGGATGGCCGCGGCATCGACACGGCCGGCCCGTCTCCTCTGCGACGAGCCGGCGCTCCCGGGCCTTCTCTGGGCCATGCGCTTCGACGAGGGCGGCCGCGGCCACCTCGTCGATCACGAGGAGGGACTGCCCGCTCCGGGGGGCTTCGGCGAGGGCTTCCTCTGGCTGCACTTCAACTTGAACGACGTGCGGCTGGCCGATCTCGTCGCCGAGGGCCGGCTCGGTCCGCGGCACCTGACGGCCGCCGCCTTCGCCAGCGACCCGCACCAGCGCCTCCTGGTCGAGGACGGCCATATCGGCGGCGTCGTGGCCGATCTCGTCCGCGAGAGGGACGAGAGGGCCAAGGTCGATGCCGGCGGCCGCCTGCATTTCGTGATGGGGCCGCGCCTCTTGGTGAGCGGCCGCCGGCACCCCGTCGTCGGGCCCGACCTCGCCCGCGATGCGGCGGCGGACGGGCAGTGCATCCTCGCGCCCGTCCAACTTCTCGAGATCATCGTCGGGCAGGTCGTCACCGCGATGGTGGAGACGGGCGGTCGCCTCGCCGACGAACTCGACGAGATCGAGGACCACATCCTCGACGAGCGCGTGCGCGGCGAGCGGCGGCGGCTCGGCCCGATCCGCCGCGACGCGGTGCGGCTTCATCGGCAGCTCCTGGGGCTGCGCGCCGTCTTCCACCGTCTGGAGACGGCCGCGTCCGACGAGCAGATTCCGGCCGCCGCCGTCACCGCCGCCGTCCGGATCGCCCAGCGGCTCGACGCCCTCGACCGCGACATGGTGATGCTCGCCGACCGCTCCCGCCTGATGCAGGAGGAGCTGGCCTCCTACCTCGCCCAGGCCTCCAACCGGCAGCTCTACACCCTGTCGGTGCTGACCGCCCTGTTCCTGCCGCCGACGCTGGTGACCGGCCTGTTCGGCATGAACACCAAGGGCCTGCCGCTTGCCGAGAACGAGAGCGGCTCCTCGGTCGCCATCGCGGTCGCCGTCGTCTCGGCGCTCGCGGTCTTCGCGCTGATCCGCGGCCTCGGCATCCGCCCGCCGCGCGACTGAGAGCGGCCGGGAGCGCTCAGTAGCGGATCGTGGCGCGCAGCCCGAACACGGCGGCGTTGCGGATTCGCGCGCCGTCCGGATCGCGCGGGTTGCTGATCCCGCCGCCGGGCTTGAACACGTACTGGATGCTCGGCTGCAGGGCGAGGCCCGGCCCGAGCACCGCCTGGTAGGTCGCCTCGACCACCGTCTCCATGCTGCGGCGCGGGCCCGGGACGCCGCCGAGGATGGCGGCCTCGGCGTCGAGACGGCGGACGGCGTCGGAGATCCGGGCGTAGCCGACCGCGAGGCCCATCGTGTCGTCCGAGCGGCCGCGGAACAGGCCCCTGTAGGCGATGCCGGCATCGAGGTAGAAGTCGATCAGGTTGCGGTCGCCGGGCGAGCCCGAGGCGCGCAGGAACACGCTGGCGCCGTCGTTGGGGTCGTCCGGTTCGCGGTAGACGGTCTGGTCGATGACCCCGTAGATCCCGCTGTCGCCGCTCAACCGGCGCCCGACCCCCGAGCTCTCCGGATCGGCCAGCGACCGGCCCTCCGTGTCGCGGTTGAGCGCGTTGAAGCGGCCGAACTGGTACCAGCCGCCGAGCGTCACCGTGCCCGGCTCGCCCGCCGAGCCCGGCGCGATGTTGTAGGCGTAGGACACTTCCGCGATGGCGAGCGCCGGGTCGGTGAGCGGGAAGCGGGTGCCGGTGCGGTTGCGCCGCTGCGGATCGGGTTCGCGGCCGAAGCGGTCGGGTCCGCCCGGATCGCCGTCGTAGAGACCGGCCTGGAAGGACAGGTTGGCGTTGGGCACGATCTTCACCCGCACGCCCGGCGAGGCGAGCGGGTAGGACGGCCCGCCGCCGCGGAGGTTGCTCGCCAGGATCCCGGCCCAGCCGAGGGATCCGTTGGTGAACAGGATGCCGGTCTGGCTGATCATGTACTCGGTGTCGGTGGCGAGTTGCCCGACGCGCACGGCGACGCTGCCGTCGAACAGGCTCTGCTCGAACCACAGCTCGTTGAGGCGCGAGGCCGAGAGGGCCTCGATGTCGCTCACGGTGAGCAGGTTGCCGATATAGGAGCGCGACGCGCCGCTGCCGTGGATCTGGTAGAACGTCGTGTGGAGCGCGCCTCCCTTCCAGCCCGCCAGGGTGTCGAGGTCGACGTCGACGTCGATGTCGACCATGCCGAGCGTCGCGGTGCCGCGCCGCTTGCCGCCGCGCGCGGTGTGGACGGCCTCGGTGAAGTAGATCAGATCGTAGGTGATCCCGCGGGTGCGCAGGAAGGCGCGGAAGCCGCCGGGGTCCCCCGCCGGGCCCAGCAGGTCCTCGATCGTGCTCGTCACCTCCGCCGAGCGCTGGGCCGAGAAGACCGGCTGGGCGACGGAGGTCTGGGGATCGCCGCCCGCGCCGGCATCGGAGCCGATGGACAACCCTTCGCTCGCGATGCGGGCGGCCTCGCCCGGAACGTCGAGCACCGGCTGCGCGACGGCCGCGGAGCCCGACAGCAGGAGGGCGGCCAGCGCAGCGGAGCGCGCTCGTCCTGCGCGGAGGCCGCGAGACATCCTGCTCCTCGGACCGCTCATGTCAGCCCTGCACGCCAAGCCATGATCCCTCGGGAGGCACCGGTTCCGGCCACGGCTCAGGATCGAGCCGGAACGGACATCGCGGCCGGGACCGGCCCGCGGACGACGGCGTGGCTGTCGGCGAGTTCGCGGCGGACCGCCTCGAGATCGGCATCGTGCGGCGGGCGTCGGTCGGGCATCGTCGGCGCCACCTCGAGGGGACATGGAGAGGGGTGATAGGATCAGGCTTCCGTGACAAGCCTGAGAAGCTTGCGAATCCTGGGGCCGAGGTGCCGGGGGTGGTCGGGGCTCGGGCCGGGCCGACCCTTTTCCGAGCGCCCGCGGCCTCCGGCGGAACCTTCCCTCGGATCGCAACCTATCCGAAAGTGGCCCCGGCACGCGGCCTCCGCAGGCCGGATGCTCCGCGGCCGGGTTTCGGCGGAGCGCGGAGCAGGGCGGCTTGAGCAATCGCGACGTCATCGTCATCGGCGGATCGTCCGGTGCCACCGTCCCGCTCAGGGCGATCCTCGGCGCCCTGCCGCAGGATCTGCCGGCGGCGGTCTTCATCGTGCTGCACATCCCCGCGCGCAGCCTCGGCCTGCTCGCGACCGTCACGTCGGCGGTCGCCCACATCCCGGTCCACCCGGCCGCCGACGGCCTGGCGATCCGCCCGGGCAACATCTATCTCGGCGTGCCCGACCATCACCTCATCCTCGATGGGGACCGGATCAAGCTCGGCCGCGGCCCCCGCGAGAACATGGCGCGGCCCTCGATCGATCCGCTGTTCCGCTCCGCCGCCGCGCAGTACGGCCCGCGGGTGATCGGCGTGCTCCTGAGCGGGCTGCTCAACGACGGCGTCTCGGGTCTCGAGGCGATCAAGCGCTGCGGCGGCATCACGCTCGTGCAGGATCCTGCGGAGGCGATCGCCGACGAGATGCCGCGCAGCGCCCTCTCCGCCATGGAGGTCGATCTCACCCTGCCCGCGGCCGGCATCGGCGACGTCCTGTCGGACCTCGTGCGCGACGCCGCCGGCCCGCCCCTGCCCGTCCCGCCCGAGATCCGGCTCGAAGTCGACATCGCCGCGGGAGAGCGGATCGACAGCGACGTCCTGCGCCGCATCGCCGATCCCGCCGCGATGTCCTGCCCGCATTGCGGCGGCGTGCTCTCGGAGGTGCGGGACGGCAAGCCGCTGCGCTTCCGCTGCCAGGTCGGCCACGCCTACACCGCCGAGGCGGTGGCCAAGCAGCAGGAGGGATCGATCGACGAGGCCCTGCGGGTGGCCCTGCGCATCGTCGAGGAGCGGGCCGAACTCGTCCGGCGCATGGCCAGCGACGGGCGCAAGGCCGGGCACCCGGCCGTCAGCGCGCTCTACGAGGAGCGCGCGGCCGAGTACCGCCGACACGCCGACGTGATCCGGCGGGCCGTCCTTCAGACCCTGCCCTCACCCGAGCCGGCGGACGGCGACATCGAGGGTGGAGGCGAGCAGGAGGAATAGCGCGTGCGCTCGTCCGATCCGGCCCCATTGCCGAGCGCGGGCACCGCGCGGTGGGACGCGGCGCGCCGCCGCGATCGGTTTCGGACTGGCCAGCGCCCGCCGCATCGTCCTAGAGGCTGTGCCGGAGCGCGCGCACGGGTCCGCTGCGGCTGGAGGCGGTGATGGTGGAGTCCTCCGAGGAGGCCGGCCCCCGGGACGGCAGGCCGATCGTCGTCGCCCTGTGCGCCTCGGCCGCGAACACGCGCTCGCTCGTGCATCTGCTGCAGGCGCTTCCGCCCCGGCCCGACACGGCCATCATCGTCGTGCTGCAGCACCGGGAAACGCTCGACGCGGCCGCGTTCGGCCATGCCCTGGCGGCGGCCGGCCACGAGGTGAGCGTCATCGAGCGGACCATGCCGCTGGTGCCGGGCCGGGTCTACCTGCCGGAGCCCAACGTCATCGTCAGCATCGAGGGCGACCACTTCCAGCTTCGTCCCGCCGAGCAGCGCTTCGGCGAGCGCGGGACGATCGACAGCTTCCTCGTCTCGCTGGTGGGCGAGATGGACGGGCGCACCATCTCGGTCGTCCTCGCCGGAACCGGATCCGACGGAACCCTCGGCTTCAAGGCCGTGAAGGAGATGGGCGGCATCGCCTTCGCGGAGGAGACCGAGGAGTCGCGCGCCGGCGAACTCGCCGCGAGCAACATCCCCGCCGCGCTGGCGGATGCCGTGCTGCCGATCGAGCCCCTGGCCGAGCGGATCCGGGCCAGCATCCGCCAGCTCGGTTCGAAGACCGGTCCGGACGCGCATCTCGACGAGGCCGAGGCCTCGACGGTGCTGGCCAGCATCGCGGCGGTGCTGCGCAACAAGACCGGCCACGACTTCCACGGCTACAAGGAGGGCACCTTCATGCGCCGCATCCAGCGGCGGATGCAGGTCGCCCAGATCGACGACAACGCCGCCTACGTGGACTATCTGCGGGCGCAGCCGGGCGAGGCCCAGGAGCTCTTCAACGACCTCCTGATCGGCGTGACGCAGTTCTTCGCGACACGAAGGAGTTCGAGCTCCTCGAACGCAGCGTGATCCCGAAGCTGTTCGAGGGGAAGACCCGCAGCGATCCGCTGAGGATCTGGATCATCGGCTGCTCGACCGGCGAGGAGGCCTACTCCTTCGGCATCCTGCTGCGCGAGCACATGGCGACCCTCGAAGAGGTGCCGCAGGTCCAGATCTTCGCGACCGACCTCGACGGCCGGGCCCTCGCGGCGGCGCGCTCGGCCCGCTACGCCGAGTCGGTCGTGCGCGACGTCAGCCCCGAGCGGCTCGCGCGCTGGTTCGTGCGGGAGGGCAACACCTACTGCATCGTCAAAGAAGTGCGGGAGATGTGCATCTTCTCCCAGCACAGCATCATCAAGGACCCGCCCTTCTCCCGCCTCGACCTCATCTCCTGCCGCAACCTGTTGATCTATCTCGACGCCGAGCTGCAGAGCCGCGTCATCCCGGTCTTCCACTTCGCGCTGAAGCCGGAGGGCGTGCTGTTCCTCGGCAATTCCGAGAACGTCTCCCGGCACACCAACCTGTTCGGCCCGATCGAGGCGCGCTCGCGCATCTTCCGCCGGCTGGAGACGCACAGCCGGATCCTGCCCGACTTCCCCTTCGCCGTGTCCTCTCCGCGGCTCGAGCACCGGCCGGCCTCGGGGCTGGCCGTCCGCACGGTCGAGCCCTCGCTGGCGCAGCGGGCCGAGCGCTTCGTGGAACGCTACACGCCGGCCTACGTGATCGTGGACGAGACCCACACGGTGCTGCACTTCTCCGGGCGGACCGGGCGCTACATCGATCCGGCCGGGGGCGCGGCCTCGCTCAACCTGATGCAGCTGGCGCATCCGGACCTGCGTCTCGACCTGCGCGCGGCGCTGGTGCGCGCGGCCGAGGGGGGACGGACGGTCCACTTTCCCAACCGGCGGATCGAGCAGGACGGGCAGAGCCTGCTGGTCGAGCTCGTGGTCGAGCCGGTGAAGGACACGGCCAGCCCCGCCCGGCACTTCTTCGTGCTGTTCAAGGACGGGGGGACGGCCGCCGCCGACGCGGACGCGTCGTCCTCGTCCCAGGACCAGCGCGACCGCATCCGGGAGCTCGAAGCGGAGCTGCGCGAGAACAAGGACCGGCTGCAGGCCATCGCCGAGGAGGCGGAGAGCACCAACGAGGAGCTGAAGGCCTCGAACGAGGAGTACCAGTCGCTGAACGAGGAGCTGCAATCGGCCAACGAGGAGCTGCAGACCTCGAAGGAGGAGCTGCAATCGGTCAACGAGGAGCTGACCACCGTCAACGGCGAGCTCGGGCTGCGGGTGCAGGAACTCGGCCGCATCAACAGCGACCTCAAGAACTTCCTCGAAAGCACGCAGATCGCAACCGTCTTCCTCGACAACGACCTGCGCGTCATGCGCTTCACCCCGGCCTCGGCGGAGCTGTTCCACCTCGTCGAATCGGATGCCGGCCGTCCCCTCGCCCACATCAAGTCCCGCATCGCCTACGAGGAGCTGCAGGACGACGCCCGCCGCGTCCTGCGCACCCTCAACAGCTCCGAGCGCGAGATCGAGAACCCGCAGACGGGGACGCGCTACATGGTCCGCGTCCTGCCGTATCGCAGCGTCGACAACTTCATCGCGGGCGTCGTCATCACCTTCGTCGACATCACCGCGCGCAAGCAGGCCGAGGCGGCCCTGCGGGAGAGCGAGGCGCGGTTCCGCCAGTTCGCGGACGCGTCCTCGGACGTGCTCTGGATCCGGAACGCGCGGACCCTGGGCTTCGAGTATGCGGGCCCGGCCTTCGAGATGCTGTACGGCACCGCCCTCGACGATCCCGGCCAGGATCCGCTGCGATCCTGGCTGAAGCTCATCGCGCGGGCGGACCGCAAGGCCGTGCTCGAGGCCTTCCGCCGCGTGCGGGCGGGCGAGCGGGTGTCCCACATCTTCCGCATCCGCCGGCCGAGCGACGGCGAGGAGCGCTGGCTCGCCAACGCCAACTTCCCGCTGTTCGACGACAAGGGGCAGGTGCACCGCGTCGGCGGCATCACCTCCGACGTCACCGATGCCAAGCGGGCCGCCGAGCGCCAGGACGTGCTGGTCAAGGAGCTGCAGCACCGCTCGCGCAACCTCCTCGGCGTCGTCACCTCGCTCGCGACCCGCACCGTCGGGCAGGGGGCGCCGGTGGAGAACTTCACCACCCGGCTGAACGCGCTGGGCCGGGCCCAGGCCCTGCTCAGCCGGTCCGGCAACGACACCGTCGAGGTCAGCGCCCTCGTGCACGCGGAGCTCGCGGCCTATACCAGCGCCTCGCCGCAGCGCATCACGATCTCGGGTCCCAAGGTGCTGCTGACCTCGGAGCAGGTGCAGAACTTCGCCCTCGCCCTGCACGAGCTGACCACCAACGCCGTCAAGTACGGCGCGCTGAAGGACGAGGCGGGCCGCCTCTCCGTGACCTGGGAGCGCCTTCAGAAGGACGGCCGCGGGAAGCGCATGGCGCTGAACTGGATCGAGAGCGACATCCGCGTCGAGCCGCAGCTCCTGGACCGGCGCGGGTACGGGCGCGAGCTGATCGAGAACGCGCTCGCCTATGCTTTGCAGGCGCGGACCGAATACCTGCTCGCGCGCGACGGCCTGCGGTGCCGGATCGAGCTGCCCCTGAAGTAACCTGGGAAAATTCGCGACGGCCGCGATGCGGATAGGATTCCGCGGACCCTCGCTGCCGGAGCCGTGATGCCCACGCCCAAGCGCCCCCTGTCAGGTCGCCGCATCCTCGTGGTCGAGGACGAGTACCTCATCGCGATCGAGATGGAGCGGTGGCTGCAGGAGGCCGGGGCCGAGGTGGCCGGCCCCGTCCCGGACACCAAGCGGGCGCTGGCCCTCATCGAGATGGAACCGCTCGACGCGGCGGTGCTCGACGTCCACCTCAACGGCGAGCCGGTCTACCCCGTCGCCGACCGCCTCACCGAGCGCGGCGTGCCCTACCTCTTCGCCACCGGCGAGATCCGGATCGCGGAGGGCTCGGATTACCGCTCGCACGCCGTCCTGGGGAAGCCCGTCCTCGACAGCGAGCTGCTGCAGGCCGTGGGCCGGCTCATCAAACACTGAGCGGAGGTTTTTTTCCGCACGGACGGGTTCCTCCGGTTTCCGGTCGATCGCCTTGGGTTCTGTCCCTCTCCGTCGTTGCGAGGCGAAGCCGAAGTGATCCAGGGCGCGACCTCTCCGGACAGGTCGTGCCCTGAATTGCTTTCGCCTCGCAAGGACGGCGGAGACACCGAACCGATCGGCCGGACACCATCGGACATCCGTGCGCCGACTTGCGGTGTCGTCCGCCGGGATGCGAAGCTGCCGGTTGCGGAGGCGACTCCGCTGACCGCACGGCCGGAGCGCCCCGCGCGATCCTCCGAGGTCTCGGACCCGAGGCGGCCTCCGCGTTGCCGGCAAGGTGAAGCCTGATGACCGAACCATGGGCGAGCGCGGCGCTTGCGAAGGTCGAACGGACCAAGCAGCTGGCTTTGGAAATCCGCATCATCGTCGAGCGCACGCAGCGCATCATCGCCGATTCGCGGCAGATCCTCTCGGCGCACGGCGCGCCGGATCCGTCGGGGCGTCCCCCGCTCCCCCTCCCCCGTCCGCCGGAGACGACGGTCCCGCCGGACGCGCTCTGTGCCGTCTTCGACGCGCTGCTCGAAGCGGCGCGCCAAGCCGAGAATGCCGACGATCCCGAATTGTTCGCCCTCGTCGAGCGCGCCCTGCTCCGGACCGGAGACCGCATCGAACGGGCGGCCGCGGCCCTCGCGCGCCGCCAGCCTCCGGTGCAGTAGGTCCGATCAGGCGAGGCCGCGGGCGCGCCGCCACGCCTGGAGCGCGCGCAGGCGCTCCTCGTAGGCGAGACGGAGCGCGGACTCGGGCTCGCCCTTCATCTCGGATGGCGTCAACGCATCCTCGGCGACGGAGGTGCCGAGGTGCCGGGCGACCTCGTGACGCCAGCAGGCGTCGGCCACGGCGAACTCGATATCCGTGCGAATGATGTCTTCGTCGTCCATCCGGCTTCTCGTGCGGCGGAGCGGGGCGCCGTGGTCGCGCCCGAACCGGGTCTCATCGGCTTTAGCCGATCTTGCGACCCCGTTCGAGCCATGGCGCGCCGGGACCGGTCGGGATGGAGCGGTGGGCCGAGCGCTCCGGCATCGCGGCGTCCCCGGCCCGGCTCCGATCAGGCTTGGCCAGCGCCCGCCTCGCGGCACCGCGTGAAGGCGCTCAGCGACACGCGCGCGACCTCCCGCAGGGCATCGCGGTCGGCCCCCGACGAGGCCAGGACGCCCATGCCGGAAGCCACCGTCGAGAGAAACCGGGCCAGCGCCGCCGGATCGGCCTCCGGCGCCAGGTCGCCGTCGCGCCGGGCCTGCGCGAATCGCTCGCGGAGATCCATCTCGGTCTGGGAACGCCGGGTGGCCAGCTCGAAGGGGATGTTTTCGGACCCCTCCCCGCAGGCGAGGCCGCCCTGGACCAGGAGGCAGCCGGGCGGGTTGGCCGGGTCGGTGTGGCTCTCGGCGATGCTGCTCAGGAACCGCTCGGCCACGTCGCGCGCGGTCGCTCCGGCGAGCACGTGGCGCATGTGCTCGCAGCGCCGCTCGGCGTAGCGGTCGAGGGCGGCCTTCAGCAGCCCCTCCTTGCTGCCGAAGGCCGCGTAGAGGGAAGGCGCCTTGATGCCCATCGCCTTCGTCAGCATGGCGAGGCTCGCGCCGTCGTAGCCGTGGCGCCAGAACACCTCCATCGCCTCGTCGAGGGCCTTGTCCGTGTCGAAGGACCGGGGCCGCCCCATCACCATTGTCCGCGGGCTCCAAGTTTTGTATCGAGTGGTAGATAAGTCTCTTGACGCGCGGCGTCCACATCGACATGTGTAGCGAACTCTACAGATGTCGGAGCCCCTCGTGGATCCTCAGCGTGGCACCTCCTTAGGCCGTTTTCTCGTCCGGCGCAGCGCCGGGGTCGGCCTCGCACTCTCCCTGCTGGCGGGCGCCGCCTGGCTCGCGACGCCGGCCGCGGTGTGGCGCGCGGCGCCGGCCCAGGCCGCGACCCCGCAGGACGAGCCGGCGATGCCGGCCGCCGTCGCCACGGTCGAGCCGCGCGACGTGGTCCTGTGGGACGAGTTCTCCGGCCGCCTGGAGGCGGTCGACCGCATCGAGGTGCGGGCCCGCGTCGGCGGCGCGATCCAGGCCACGCATTTCGTCGAGGGCGAGCTGGTCAAGCCCGGCGACCTCCTCGTCACCATCGATCCCGCGCCCTACGCGGCGGAGGTCGAGCGCCTGGAGGCCCAGGTCGCCGGCGCCGAGGCCCGCGTCGCCCTGACCTCGAGCGACCTCGAGCGCGGGCAGCAATTGTCGGACCGGCACATCGTGACGGTGCGCGACCTCGACGTGCGCGCCAACGCCTTCAAGGAGGCGAAGGCGACCCTGGCGGGGGCGAAGGCGGCGCTGGCGTCGGCGCGCCTGAATCTCGACTACACCCAGGTCCGGGCGGCCGTGGGCGGCCGCGTCGGCCGCCGCGAGATCACGCCGGGCAACCTCGTGGCGACGGGGGCGGGCGCCGCCGTGCTGACGACCCTCGTCTCGGTCGATCCCGTCTATGCCAGCTTCGACGCGGACGAGACCGTGATCCTGAAGGCGCTCGCCTCGATCGCCGAACCGGCGGGTGGGCGCGGCCGGCTCGCGCGGATCCCGGTCGAGATGATCACGGCCGACGGCGCGCGCGCCAAGGGCAGCCTGCAGTTCATCGACAACAAGGTCGATGCGCGCAGCGGCACGGTCCGCGTCCGCGCCACCTTCGCCAACGGCGACGGCCACCTGATTCCCGGCCAGTTCGCGCGGATGCGGCTGGGCCAGGCCGTGCCCGAATCCCTCCTGCTCGTCGACGAGCGCGCCATCGGCACGGATCAGGACAAGCGCTTCGTCCTCGTGGTGGGGGCGGACAGCCGGGCCGAGTTCCGGGCCGTGACCCTCGGCCGGGCCGTCGACGGCCTGCGCGTCGTGACCTCCGGCCTGTCCGGCGGCGAGCGCATCGTGGTCAACGGGCTGCAGCGCATCCGCCCCGGCACCCGCATCAGCCCCGAGCCGGTCCGGATGGGCGCCCGGCCGCAGGATGCTTCGCCTCAGACCGGCAAGCTCGCGCAACGGTAAAAACCTAGCGTCGCGCTGAGACGCGTACCGTTTCGATCCGACACCCAAAACCGCCCGGCGGCGACGCCGTGACCGGCAGCTCCAGGGGCTGCGCGGGCGGTCGTCCTACGCCCCGTCTTCCCCGAGGGTCGGCATGAATCTCTCCAAGTTCTTCATCGACCGGCCGATCTTCGCGGGCGTGCTCTCGGTGCTCATCTTCGTCGGAGGGCTGCTCTCGCTCTTCGCGATGCCGATCTCGGAATATCCGGACGTCGTGCCGCCCTCGGTCGTCGTCCGGGCGACCTTCCCCGGCGCCAACCCCAAGGTCATCATCGAGACCGTGGCGACGCCGATCGAGGAGCAGATCAATGGCGTCGAGGGCATGCTCTACATGTCGAGCCAGGCCACGACCGACGGCGTGATGGTGCTGACCGTCACCTTCCGGCTCGGCACCGATCCCGACAAGGCGCAGCAGCTCGTCCAGAACCGCGTCTCGCAGGCCGAGCCGCGGCTGCCGGCGATCGTGCGCCAGCTCGGCATCGTCACGGTGAAGTCCTCGCCCGACCTCACCATGGTCGTGCACCTCGTCTCGCCCAACGGGCGCTACGACATGACCTACCTGCGCAACTACGCGGTCTTGAACATCAAGGACCGCCTCGCCCGCCTCGACGGCGTCGGCCAGGTCCAGCTCTTCGGCTCCGGCGACTACGCCATGCGCATCTGGCTCGACCCGCAGAAGGTCGCCGAGCACGGCCTGTCGGCCGGCGACGTGGTGCGCGAGATCCAGGCCCAGAACGTCGAGGCAGCGGCCGGCGTCATCGGCGCCTCGCCCGCGGTGCCGGGCCTCGACCTGCAGCTGTCGCTCAACGCCGAGGGCCGTCTGAACAGCGAGGAGCAGTTCGGCGACATCGTCGTCAAGACCGGAGAGAACGGCGAGATCACGCGGCTGCGCGACCTCGCGCGGATCGAACTCGGCGCCTCCGACTACGCGCTGCGCTCGCTCCTCGACAACAAGTCGGCGGTCGCGATCCCGATCTCGCAATCCCCCGGCTCGAACGCGATCCGGATCTCGGATCAGGTCCGCCAGACCATGGCCGAGATCAAGCGGACCATGCCGGAGGGGATCGACTACCAGATCGTCTACGACCCGACGCAGTTCGTGCGCGCCTCGATCGAGGCGGTGATCCACACGCTGCTCGAGGCGGTCGCCCTCGTCGTGCTCGTGGTGATCCTGTTCCTGCAGACGTGGCGGGCCTCGATCATCCCGCTGCTGGCCGTGCCGGTCTCCATCGTCGGCACCTTCGCGGTGATGCACGCCTTCGGCTTCTCCATCAACGCGCTGAGCCTGTTCGGCCTCGTGCTCGCCATCGGCATCGTCGTCGACGACGCCATCGTCGTGGTGGAGAACGTCGAGCGCAACATCGAGGCCGGGCTCTCGCCGCGCGAGGCGAGCTATCAGGCGATGCGCGAGGTCTCGGGGCCGATCATCGCCATCGCCCTCGTGCTGGTGGCCGTCTTCGTGCCGCTCGCCTTTATCAGCGGCCTGACGGGCCAGTTCTACAAGCAGTTCGCGCTCACCATCGCGATCTCCACCGTGATCTCGGCGATCAACTCGCTGACCCTGTCCCCGGCCCTCTCGGCGCTGCTCCTCAAAGACCACCACGCGCCCAAGGACCGCCTGACCCGGATCCTCGACACGCTGCTCGGCTGGTTCTTCCGCCGGTTCAACCGCGCCTTCGGCCGCGCCTCGGACGGCTACGGGCGCGGCGTCGGCGGCGTCGTCTCGCGAAAGGGCGCGATGATGGTGCTCTACCTCGTGCTGGTCGGCGTGACCGTGGTGCTGTTCCAGAGGATTCCCGGCGGCTTCGTGCCGGGCCAGGACAAGCAGTACCTCGTCGGCTTCGCGCAGCTGCCGGACGGCGCCACCCTCGACCGGACCGAGGAGGTGATCCGCCGCATGAGTGAGATCGCCCTCAAGGAGCCCGGCGTCGAGAGCGCGGTAGCCTTTCCCGGCCTGTCGATCAACGGCTTCACCAACTCCTCGAATTCGGGAATCGTGTTCTCGACCCTGAAGCCGTTCGACGAGCGAAAGAGTCCGGGCTTGAGCGGGGCGGCGATCGCCCAGTCGCTCAACAAGAAGTACGCCGCGATCCCCGAGGCGTTCATCGCGATGTTCCCGCCCCCGCCCGTCAACGGGCTCGGGACCATCGGCGGCTTCAAGCTGCAGATCGAGGACCGGGCCGGCCTCGGCTACGAGGCGCTCAACGACGCCACCAAGGCGTTCATGGCCAAGGCGGCGCAGACGCCGGAGCTCGTCGGCCTGTTCTCCAGCTTCCAGATGAACGTGCCGCAGCTCTTCGCCGACCTCGACCGGACCAAGGCGCGCCAGCTCCGCATCCCGGTGACGGACGTGTTCGACACGCTGCAGATCTATCTCGGCTCGCTCTACGTCAACGATTTCAACAAGTTCGGCCGCACCTACTCGGTCCGCGTCCAGGCCGACGCGCCGTTCCGGGCGCGCTCCGACGATGTCGGGCTCTTGAAGGTCCGCGCCGGCTCCGGCGAGATGGTGCCGCTCTCGGCGCTTCTGCGCGTGCGGCAGACCGCGGGACCGGAGCGGGCCATGCGCTACAACGGCTTCCTGTCGGCCGACATCAACGCGGGCGCGGCCCCCGGCTTTTCGTCGGGGCAGGCGCAGGAAGCGGCGGCACGGATCGCCGCCGAGACCCTGCCGCGGGGCTTCGCCTTCGAGTGGACCGACCTGACCTACCAGGAATTCATCGCCGGCAATTCCGGGATCTGGGTCTTCCCGCTGGCGCTGCTGCTGGTCTTCCTCGTGCTGGCGGCGCAGTACGAGAGCCTCACCCTGCCGCTGGCGATCCTGATGATCGTGCCGATGGGTCTGCTCGCGGCGATGTTCGGGGTCTGGCTGTCGGCGGGCGACAACAACGTCTTCACCCAGATCGGCCTGATCGTGCTGGTCGGCCTCTCGGCCAAGAACGCCATCCTGATCGTGGAATTCGCCCGCGAACTGGAATTTTCCGGCCGCACGCCCGTTCAGGCGGCGATCGAGGCGAGCCGCCTGCGCCTGCGCCCGATCCTGATGACGTCGATGGCCTTCATCATGGGCGTCCTGCCGCTGGTGACCGCGACCGGGGCCGGATCGGAGATGCGCAACGCCATGGGCGTCGCGGTGTTCTCCGGCATGATCGGCGTCACCGCCTTCGGCCTGTTCCTGACGCCGGTCTTCTACGTGCTGCTGCGCCGCCTGACCGGGAACAGGCCGCTCAAGCAGCATGGCGGGGACATGCGGGAGGCGCATCCGGACAGCATGGCCCACGCCGCGTGAGGGGGGATCTTTCGGGCACCCGCATCGTGCGGCAGGGTTTCAGAAACCGCTGCGAACGCGCAGATGCGTGTGGGTGCGGTTCGATGCGAACCCGTCCTCGTGCGCGTGGGCGGAGGTGTCCTGGATGACGGGGATGAGGTTGAGCGTGCCGTGCATGACGCCGCGTTCGAGGAACAGCTTCTCCGCGTAGGCCGACACGTCTCCGACGGGACCGCGCATCAGCGTCACGTCGATCGAGGTGGTGTGATCGATCGGGATCGACAGGGAGGCGACCGCCTGATCGTGACGGTCGAGCCGTCCCTGCGGCACGCGGGAGGCGAGGTTCCGCACCGACTGGTCGATCGTGCAGCTGACGACGCCGAAGCAGGGCGCGTCGGCCGGTGCCCCGGGCCGCGCGGACAGGCCTCGCCGCACGAGGTCGCGGATGGCTTCCGATCGGCTCCCTGCGCCCGTGCCGTCCATGTAGGCATCCAGCGCGGCGGCCAGATCGTCGTCGATGGCGATGGTCGTGCGCTGCATGTCCGTCCTCCCCTTCTCCGCGGCGACGAGGCTGGCCCGTCGTCGGTCTCCGAGCAAGCGGGCACGGCCTGATCACCGCCTGCCTGGGCGGATCGGCCGACCGGCATCTCCGTGCGTCCCGGCGTGATGCGCGCGAATCAGCGATCAGCCGCGCGGACGAGCCGGTGGCCGTCCGGATCGCGCAGCATAGCGGCCGGTGCCCCGGTCCCGGCCAGGACGATGCGGGTGGCGAGCGGCGATCCGTCGGCGCAAGGTCCCGCGATCGGTCCCGGGGCGCGGTAGCGGAGAAGCTCCAGATGCGGCGGCGCGCCGCCCGGCGGCGTCAGGCCGGTCACCTCGACCACGGGATCGTCCACCGCGTCCATCCGCGCCTGTTCCGGGCCGCGGTTCAGCCCCCGGCTCGCCACCTCGAATCCGAGGCCGGCGTAGAACGCGACCGCGCGCTCGGTATCCGCGACGGTGATCGCCGTGTGGTCGATCCCGAGGAACAGGCCGGACCGCTCCCGCCAGGCCGGCGGCACGGCGCCGGACGGGAAGGCGAGGAGTTCGAGCGGGTGCCCGTCGGGATCGCGGAACTTGAACGCGGTCACGCTGCCCGAGGCGGCCGGCAAGCGCTCCGGCCCGGCGCGCGAGATCGGCGTCCAGCCCGCGACCCCGCGCAGATGCGCGTAGGCGCGGTCCATGTCCGGGACGACGATCGCGCAGTGCTGGAAGCCGGTGCTCTCGGAGGGCGCGGGCGCGCCCGGCGGCTCCGAGGCGGGCGCCAGTTCGATCGTCTGCGCGCCGAGGGCGACGCCGTGCGGGGCCGCCGCGGCGCCGAAGGCCGCCGCGTAGAAGGCCGCGGTCGCGGCCGGATCCGGACAGAGCAGCCGGATCGCGGCGATCCGCAGGGCACTCACCGCCCGGCCCCCGGCAGCGGCGCGCCGCGGCGGTTGAGGAACACCGAGAAGACCCGCTGCGAGCCCGCGATGAACAGGCGGTTCCGGTGGACGCCGCCCCAGCTCATGTTGGAGACGCGATAGGGCACCCGCACCTTGCCGAGGAGTTGTCCCTCCGGCGAGAGGCAGTGGACCCCGTCGGCGGCGCTCGACCAGACATTGCCGTCCTCATCGACCTTCATGCCGTCGCAGTAGCCCGGCTCGATCTTATGGAAGAGGTCGCCGCCCGTGAGCGTCCCGTCCGGACCGACATCGAACACGCGGATGTACTGCCGCGGGTCGGGCCGGCTCTGGTCACCGGTCTCCGAGACGTAGAGCCGGCGCTCGTCCGGCGAGAAGGCGAGGCCGTTCGGCCCGTCGAAATCCCCCGCCGCGACGCGGATCGCGCCGGTGGCGGGATCGAACCGGTAGAGGGCGGGCGGCTGCTCGGACGTCTGGCGACCGCCCTCGTAGTCGTTGGCGATGCCGTAGAGCGGATCGGTGAACCAGATCGTGCCGTCGGACTTCACCACGACGTCGTTGGGCGCATTCAGCCGCTTGCCGGCATGGCTCTCGACGAGGCGCGTGATCCGCCCGTCATGCTCGGTGCGATAAAGGCAGCGGCCGTGATGCGAGCAGGTGATCAGCCGCCCCTCGCCGTCGCGGGCCTGCCCGTTGCCGTAATCGGACGGCGCCCGGTAGACGGAGAGCCCCTCCGCCTCGCTCCAGCGCATGGTGCGGTTGCGCGGCAGGTCCTGGAACAGCAGGCAGTTCCAGTCGCCCATCCAGACCGGGCCCTCGACCCAGCGGAAGCCGGCGGCGATCTCCTCCAGCCCGGCATTGTCGAGCACGTAGTGCCGGAAGCGGGGATCGCGGATCTCGAACCCGTCCATCGGTTCACCCGAACCGGCAGGGCGTGGGGTGCGCGCGCTTCGAATCGAACTGCACCACCATCAGCACGGCGGGCGCGTCGCCGACCGTGCCGGACATGTGGCCGGTCCTGCCGTCGAGCGTGCGGCAGCCCTGGTCCTCGCCGAAGGAAATCTCGCCCGGTCCCATCTCGACGCGGGTTCCGTCCATCGACTCGACGTACCAGCGACCGCTCAGGGGGATGATCCATTGCGGCGCCGGGTTCTCGTGCCACGTGCCCTCCCAGCCGACCGGCTGGACCGTGATCATCACGGTCATGCCGTCATGGTGCTTCACGCCCTGCCATTGCGGCGAGGCCGGCGGCTTCATCGAGGCGAGGTGGAAGTCGGTCATCGTGCAGCGGACCTGCCGGCTGACGCCGTCCGCGTCGGTGTAGAGGTGCCAGTAGGGCACCACCGGCCTGTCGGTCTCTTCGCTGGTCCCTTGGCTCATCGGTCAGCCTCCGAACGCGTCTGCTGGTAGGGGTGGGTCGATCCGAACGGGTCGTGCAGGAAGGCGGCGACGCCCTCCGCGCTCGGCCCGCTCCAGGCGAGCGCGAGGAAGCCGCCGGCCACGGCGAAGTTCTTGAGGAAGTCCCAGAACGTCTCGCGGCCCTCGCTCGGCCCGCGCAGGCGGAAATCGGGTTTGCGCCAGAACGGCTTCCAGAGGAGCGCGGTTACCGCGCAGTAGCCCGCGAGCACGAAGGCGGCGAAACGGTCGGCGATGCCGGTGAGGACGCCGAGCGACATCACGACCTCGACGAACAGCCCGATCAGGATCAGCGCCGTCGCGAGCAGGCGCGAGGCCGTGGCCTGCCCCGCCTGCCCGACCGCGGCGCGGAAATTCAGGATCTTGTCGAGGGCGCTGAACGGCAGGAACAGCAGCACCAGCCACGCCCGCGCCGCGAAGGCGGCGAGCACCTCGATGGTCATCCGCGGACTCCCGACGAAATCTTCCGGCTGGCAACGTCGTCGCCGGGCGGCGGTTCGCGCAGGCCTTGCAGAAGTTTTCCGCTACGACCTGACCGGAACGGGGCACGCCATCATCCGTTGCGCGTCGGGAGACGGAGCAAGGCGGATGAGCGACGACCGGTACGACGTAATCATCGTGGGATCGGGGCCGGGCGGCGGCTCGGCGGCATGGCGCCTCGCGCGGACTGGCAAGCGCATCCTCGTGATCGAGCGCGGCGACTACCTGCCCCGCGAGCGCGAGAACTGGGACACCGACGCGGTCTTCCGCAGGGCGCGCTACCAGGCCGACGAGACCTGGACCTCCTCGAACGGCGACCGGTTCAAGCCCGGCCTGCACTACTTCGTCGGCGGCAACTCGAAGGTCTATGGCGGCGTGCTGTTCCGCCTGCGCGAGAGCGACTTCGAGGCGCAGCGCCACCCGGACGGGATCTCGCCGGAATGGCCCCTGAAGTACGACAGCTTCGCGCCCTACTACCAGGCGGCGGAGGAGCTGTTCCAGGTCCACGGCACCCGCGGCGAGGACCCGACCGAGCCGCCCTCCCCGCTGCCCTACCCGAAACCGGCGATCAGCCACGAGCCGCGCATCCAGAAGCTCGCGGACGACCTCGCCCGGGCGGGCCACCACCCGTTCCACCTGCCGATGGGTGCGCTGATGGAGGAGAACGGCAAGGGCGGGACCCTGCCGCACTCCCCGCTGCTGCGCTGCGATCCCTTCGACGGCTATCCGAGCCTGACCAACGGCAAGGCGGATGCGCAGATCATCTGCATCGACCCGACGCTCGCCGCCCACCCCAATGTCACGCTCCTGCGCAACGCCTATGCCGAGCGCCTCCTGACCGACGCGGGCGGCGGCCGCGTCACCGGCGTCGCGGCGGTGATCGAGGGGCAGCGCCACACGCTCCATGCCGACCTGTTCGTGGTGGCCTGCGGCGCGCTCTCCTCGGCGCTGCTGTTCCTGCGCTCAGGGAACGAGGCCCATCCGGACGGGCTCGCCAACCGCTCGGCCCAAGTCGGGCGCAATTACATGCGCCACAACAACACCACCGTGCTGGCGATCTCGAAGGATCCGAACCCGACGCGGTTCCAGAAGACGCTCGGGCTCAACGACTTCTACTACGGCCGCGACCGCAGCCCGCTGAACGACTGGGAATTTCCGCTCGGCCACATCCAGATGGTCGGCAAGTCCGACGGGATGCAGATCGAGGCGGAGGGGCTGCCGGGCTTCCTGCAATGGCTGCCGACCCGGCCGTTCTCGTACATCGCCGAGCACTCGATCGACTTCTGGCTGACCTCCGAGGATCTGCCGCGGCCCGAGAACCGCATCTTCTACCGCGACGGGCAGGTGCATCTCGACCTGACGCCCACGAACGCCGAGGCGCAGGCGCGGCTGCGCGAAAAACTCCGCTCGATGTGCAGCGGCCTCGACATCCACCCGCACCTGTTCGACCGCACGCTCTATCTCGGCAAGGACACTCCGATCGGCGGCACGGCGCATCAGGCCGGCACCCTGCGCTTCGGCCCGGACCCTGCGACCAGCGTGCTCGACCTCGATTGCCGGGCGCACGGGATCGACAACCTCTACGTCACCGATGCGAGCTTCTTCCCCTCGATCGGCGCGGTGAACCCCACGCTCACCATCATCGCCAACGCCCTGCGCGTGGCCGACGGGATCGCGGCGCGGCTGTGAGCCTGTTCGGCTCCAGGCGCGCCTACGGCCGAGCCTCGTTGATCGCTTCCATCGCCTGTGCGACAAGATCGTGAGCAAGATGGCCTCGGGTGTTCCGTCATGAATTCGGTGTCGCGCCTCATCAATGTCACCCGCGCGCTTTCGATCTGCGCCTCGTCTTGCCTGATCTTGTGGGCCATACCGGCAAAAGCCGCGGATTTGTCGACCTACGATCGATCTGTCCTTGAGTCGCGGCCGGCCATGAAAGTCCGCGGTCGCGCTCTACCGGATTGCACCGAGACACGACCGGATCATCTGATCGCGTGCGCGCCGCGGGAACTGGTTCTGATCGAGCCGGATGCGCCGATCGCCAACGCGGTCTACGCCCTGCGGCCCTCGCATCCGCGCAGGCCCTATCCGCAGATCTTCACCTGGGGGCCCTGAGACGCGATCCGCCGATCGCTTCGACCCCCACCTCTCCCCTCGCCTTGTCGGGAGGGGAGAGGTGGTGCGATCTCAGGCGAAGAGGACGTCGGCGGTGCCGAGCTGCGTGACGCCGACGATGCGCAGGCTGTCCTGGACCGCGCCGTCGTGGATCGTCCAGACATCGGCCGTATGGGTCAGGTAGGCGTTGGTGCTGTAGCCGACGAGCTTGAGGACGTCGCGCTCGCCGCTGGCCGTCTTGACGTGGAAGTCGGCGATCGTATCGAAGCCCGATCCCTTCTCGTAGACGAAGGTGTCGTTGCCGGCGCCGCCCCAGAGCCAGTCGTTGCCGGCCTTGCCGTTGAGCGTCTCGCTCCCGCCCGAACCCCAGATGCGGTTGTCGAGACCGTTGCCGGTCGCGCCGACGTTCCACGTCATCGCCTTGAAGTTCTCGACGTTGCCGGGGAGCGTGTAGGAGGCGTAGGCTTCCACCGTGTCCACCCCTTCGCCCGGCCGCTCCACGATCGTCGTCGTGCCGCCGCTATAGACGCGATAGGTGTCGTCGCCCCAGCCGCCGACCAGGGTGTCGCTGCCTCCCTTGCCGTCGAGGAGGTTGTTCGAACCCGTCCCGACGACGGTGTCGTTGCCGGCGGTTCCGGTCTCGACGCGGATGTAGCCGTTGCTCACGGGCAGGTCCGAGGGCAGACGGAAGTCGTCGGCGCTGAAATCCGCGAGAGTGTGGTTGCGGAAGACGAGCGTGTCGGACGGCGAGAGGGCGAGGTAGACGTCGGCCCCGTGCTGGCTCATCGCGGCTTGAATGCCCGCGAACGAGGTGAAGCCGTAATCGTCGATCCGGGCGACGTCGCCCGCGCCCGCGCCCGCCTGGAAATCGGTGATGATGTCCGAGCCGCTCCCCTTGGAGAAGGCGAAGGTATCGTTGCCGAGGCCGCCGGTCAGGATGTCGTTGCCGGCCCCGCCCCGGATGACGTTGTCGCCCGCATTGCCGACCAGGATGTTCGACTGGCTGTTGCCCGTCGCGTCGATGGAGCCGGTTCCGGTCAGGGTCAGGTTCTCGACGTTCTCCGACAGGACGAACGAGACCGAGGAGCGGACGGTGTCGATGCCGGCGTCGAAGGCTTCGGTCACCGTCGTGCCGGCCACGGAGACGACGTAGGTGTCGTCGCCCAGGCCGCCGCGCAGCGTGTCGGCGCCCCCCTGGCCGACCAGCATGTCGGCGGCGGCCGTGCCGGTCAGCGTCTCGGTGGACGCCGTGCCGGTGACGACATGGCTCGAGGCCGCGCTCGTCTTGAGTGTGTAACGCTCGAGCGTGTATTCGGGCAATTGCCACGCCGTGATCGAGTCGATCTTGTATTGCGCCGTCGTGTTCAGATCGGCCGCGCCCGACCACGAGGTTTCCCCGCCCATGGCGAGGTTGGCGATCATGTACATCGACTTGTTCATGTCGGTCGGCGTCGCGTACTGCGCCGTCTGCTTCCCGTCGACGAAGAAGGTGACGGTGTAGGGCGTCCAGGTCACGCTGAAGGCGTGCTTGCCGCTCAGCGTATCGGTCATCACCCAGTCGCCGTCCTGCGAATGGCTGTTCCCCTGCGAGGTCGAGTGCAGGTTGTGGTGGACCATGTCGGGAACGTCGCCGAAGGTCTCCAGCACGTCGAGTTCCGGCGGCCAGGAATTGTCGGTCGGCAGGAGCCAGAAGGCGGGCCACGCGCCCTTCCCCTCCGGCAGGTCCGCGACCATCTCGAAATGGCCGTAGGTCTGCGCGAAGACCGCCTGGTTCGAGATCATACCCGAGGTGAAGGCGTAGGCGCCGGTATAGGGCTTCGCGCTCGCCTCGATCGGCTTCGCGGTGATGACGAGGCTGCCGTCCTCGATCGAGAAGGGATTGAGGCCGAGGGCCGAGGGCGCCACCTTGCCGGTGATGCCCTTGAAGCTCGGATCGACGTAGAGGTGACCCTCGTGGTTGCCCACCAGGGTATAGGCCGCGTCCCCGGACCACTCGAAGCGCGTCAGCCAGGTGCCGCTCGTCCCCTTGTAGTTCGAGAAGGTGCTGAAATCGTCGCGGAAGGTCTGGACCATGCCGCCCGTGTCGACCGGCAGGAGCACGGTGTCGGCGGTGATGTCGGCGAGCTTCGCGTTCTGCAGGATCAGGGTCTGGTCGCCGCCGAGGCGGAGCACGACGCTGGTCCCGACCTGCGACATCACCTTCGCGACGTCGGCGAAGCTCTTGAAGGCGAAGCCGTCGAGCCGCAGCCGGTCCTCCGCGGGCGTGAAGTCGGTGATGATGTCGTTGCCCTCACCCTTGACGACGATGAAGGTGTCGCGCCCGCCGCCGCCGGTGAGGATGTCGTTGCCTTTGGCCCCGTTGAGCCCGTTATTGCCGGCGTTGCCGGTGATGATGTTGTCGAGGCCGTTGCCCCAGGCCGACGAATTGCCGGTGCCGTTGAGCGTCAGGTTCTCGATCGACTGGCTGTCGGTGAGTTTGTAGCCGTTGCCCCAGGTGACGACGGTGTCCGTTCCCTCGCCCGGCTTCTCGACCACGACGTCGCTGAAGCGGGAGACGAGATAGGTGTCGTCCCCCGATCCGCCGATCAGCGTCGGCGATGTTTTGCTGACCTGGAACTGGTCGTTACCGGAGGTTCCGGTCAGGGTCTGTTTGTCGGCGGTGGTGTTGATCCACTTGGTCGGGCTCGCACTGGCCGGGAGACCGAATTCGAGCAGGACGTTGCCGGCGGTGAGGTCGGCGAGCTTGACGTTCTTGAGCGTCACGGTCTCGCCGCCGCCGAGCGCGATGACCGTATCGCTGCCGGATTGGACGGAGGCGGCGCGCAGGTCGGCGAAGGTCTTCAGACCGTAGCTGCGCAGGTCGAGCACGTCGCCGGTGCTGCCGACCGTGAAGTTCAGGACCGTATCCGAGCCGTTGCCCTTGGAGACGACGAAGACGTCGCGTCCGGTGCCGCCGATCAGGGTGTCGCTGCCGCGGCCGCCGTCGAGGATCCCGCCCGCCGCGGACGCGACCAGGGTGTCGGCGACGTTCAGCAGATCGAAATGGGCCGCGGTCAGGCCCGACAGCGTCACGTTGCGCAGGACGACGCTGTCGGTCGCGTTCAGGGCGATGACGGTGTCGGCTCCGTTCTGCACCATGGCCGCCTTGAGCGCGGCGAAATCGGCGAAGGTGTAGCCGTCGAGGCGCAGGAGATCGGCCTCGGTCCCGGTCAGGCCGAAATCCGTGATCGTGTCCCGGCCGTCGCCGGTCCGCATGACGAACACGTCCTTGCCGCCGCCGCCCGTCAGCACGTCGTTGCCCCGGCCGCCCGTGAGCAGGTTCGCGCCCGTGCCGCCGACGATGAGGTTGGCGAGGTCGTTGCCCGTCCCCTGGGCGGCGCCCGTCGCCTTGATCAGGAGGTTCTCGACGTTGTCGGGCAGGACGGTGTCGCCGAGCCAGGTCATGACGGTGTCGATGCCCTCGCCGGCCTTCTCGACGACGCGCGTCGTGGTGTTGACGATGTAGGTGTCGTCGCCGAGGCCGCCCGCGAGCGTCAGGTTGGCCGCGCTCGCGCTGATCTGGTCGTTGCGCAGGGTGCCGTTGACGAGCGCACCGGCGACGCTCGCGGTCAGCCAGTTGTTCGCCGCGCCCGAGAGAGGCAGGGTCGTCGCCGAGATCGTGGCGACCGCGGCCTTGATCGCGACGGCGGCGACGGCGTTCTGGACCGTCACGTTGGCCGCGATCAGGCTCGATGCCGCAACGTTCTTGAGCGTCAGGGTCTCGCCGCCGCCGAGGGTGACGACGGTGTCGCCTCCGCTCTGCTTGGCTGCGGCCCGGAACGCGGCGAAATCGCCGAAGCCGTAGTTGCGGATCGACAGGGTGTCGCCGCTGGCGCCGGCGACGAAATCGGTGATCGTGTCGGAGCCGCCGCCCCGCTCGATCACGAACGTGTCGCGACCAAGGCCACCGGTGAGGAGGTCGTTGCCCTCGCCGCCGCGGATCGTGTCGTTGCCGGTACCGCCGGTGAAGCTGAACTCGAAATTGGCGGCGGAGAGGCTCGCCAGCGCGACGTTGCGAAGGAGAACGCCGTCGGTTCCGCCGAGGCTGATCACCACGTCCCGCCCGACCTGAGCCATCCCCGCCTTCAGCTCGGCGAAGGAAGTCGCCGCAAAGCCGCCGAGTCGCAGGCGGTCGGCCTCGGCACCGGTCGCGACGAAATCGGTGATGGTGTCGAAGCCGTCGCCCCTGGCGAGGACGAACACGTCGTTGCCGCCGCCGCCGATCAGCAGATCGTTCCCGCCGGCTCCGGCCAGGATGTTGGCGCCGCCGGTGCCGGTGATGACGTTCGCGAGGCGGTTGCCCGTGCCGGTCGCCGCGCCGGTGCCGCGGAAGGTCAGGTTCTCGATTTCCTGGTCCTCCGCCAGGGCGAAGCTCGACGCCCAGGTAACGACCGTATCGATCCCGCCGCCCTTGGCCTCGACGATCCGCGTCGATTGGTTGTAGGCGATGTAGGTGTCGTCGCCCGCGCCGCCGGACAGGGTCATTCCGCCGACGCCGTCCTTGAGCTCGTCGGCACGGGCGGTACCGGTCACGATGTCGCCCTTGGCGACGCCATTCAGCCAAGCGGTCGCCTTCGCGCTCGTCGGCGGGTCGAGCACCACGTTCGCGAAGGTCAGGCTGGCCGGACGGACGCCCTTCAGCGTCAGCGTGCCCTGCCCCGGCAGCGCGACGAGGGTGTCCTCGCCCGACGCCGTCAGAGCCGCGGCGAACTGGGCGAAGGACGAGAACAGGCCGCCCGGCAGAAGCAGCACGTCGCCTCCCTCGCCGGCGGCGAAGTCGCGGATGCTGTCCGCCCGCCCGGCCGCCGGCACGACGAAGAGCCCCACCGTCCGGCCGTTCATGCCGATGGCGGCGGAGGCCGCGAAACGCGTGATCTCACTCATGAATCCGATTCCGATTCCGGGGCCGTCCGGCGCAATCATGGTCGATGCGCCCGAGCCCTTCGCTGATCTGTTCTCGACGGCGAAGAAGGACTGCTGCACCGCATCAAAGATCCAACCCATTTAAAATGTATCAATGCCCGGATCTGCTTCGCGTTATCTGGGCGTTATCCATTAATATTGGTTTGAAAACTTCCGTCGGCTTGAAACAGTTGCCGGAATATAACTAGAAATAGAACATAATATAGAAACTCGCCCAGTGGTATATTTTCGGAACATCCCGATCGCGAACCTTACGAATTGGCATCACACATGCTTTAAATGCCACGCATCGGCGACGGACGGTGCTCCGAATCGCTCGGGGGATGCGTGAACGACGGATCGAGACGCACGGCTTTCACGCGCCGCGCATGCCTTGCGGGCCTCGTCGGCGGAGCCTGTCTCGGCACCGGCCGGCGGCCGGCTCTCGCCGCGCCCCGCGCCGCCGACGATCCGTTCGCGGACCTGCCGCCGCTGAAGGGAGCCGCCCGCGGCAAACCCGCCTTCGGCCTGACCGCGAATGCCGCGCGCATCCCCAAGGAGCGCAAGCTGTTCGCCCGGATGGCTGCGGAGATGGATCTCTTCACGCCGGAGAGCAACTTCCAGTGGTCGGCGATGGAGCCGAAGCCGGGGCAGTGGAACTGGCAGCCGACCGATGCCGGCCTGGCCTGGGCCACCGCCAACGACATCCGCGTCGTCGGCCACGCCCTGCTCTACCACTGGTTCATCCCGGATTGGCTGAAGACCAGCCGGGACGCCAAGACGCTGACGGAAGCCCTCCACCGACGCATCGACACGACCCTCGGCCGCTACCAGGGGCGAATCGCGCGCTGGGACGTCGTCAACGAGCCTCTGAACGCGCGCGACGGCATGCCGGGCGACCTGCGCCGGACCGCGTACTCGCAGACGCTGGGCGAGACCTATCTCGATCTCGCCTTCAAGGCGGCGCGGGCGGCCGATCCGAAGGCGGTGCTGTGCCTGAACGAGGCCGAGATCGAGTACGACGATCAGGCGGACCGGCGCGCAAGTCTGCTTGCCCTGTTGCGCAGGTTGAAAGATCGCGGCGTGCCGATCGACGTCCTCGGCTTGCAATCACACCTCGATGCCGGCAAGAAACTCGACCTCAAGGGCCTGCACGAATTCTTAGCCGGAGCGAGATCTCTGGGTCTAAAAATTGCCGTAACAGAGCTCGACATCATCGATCGATCATTGCCCGGGGATCCCTCCGTGCGCGATAAGGCCGTCGCCGAGCATGCGCGGCAATACCTCGAAGCGGTGCGAGCAGAAAGTGATCTCATTAGTGTGACTTGTTGGGGAATGAATGATCGGAATACGTGGCTTGACATGTGGCACGCGCGGGATGACGGACGTCCCTTGCGTCCCCTTCCCTTCGATTTTGATCTTCGACGTAAAGAGCTCTGGAACGTGATCCGACAGGTCGTCCTCGCGTGAGAGTCCCGTCCCCGCTCCCCGCAGCCGGCCTGCGGGACACCGGAGCGCCGCCATCCGCCCCGGGCGGCGCGAACCGCCGTTCGGCGCGCGCCTTCGCGGCCGCCAGCGCGGCCTGGGAGCGCTTGCGGTGGCTTTCCTTCATCGCGGTGATGATCCCGCTCTGGCTCACACCGAACCCGGGCGCGACGCGCTTCTCCGAGGATCCGACCGCCGGGCGTGAGGGCACGCTGCTCATCCAGCTGCTGTGGGTCGGGCTGCTCGTCTTCGCACTCTTCGTGACGCGTGAGCGTTTTTCGCAGTTGAAGCGGCAGATCGACGTCACGCTGCTGCTGCTCACCGGCTGGTGCCTGCTCTCGACGGCCTTCGCGCTGGTGCCGGACGTGTCGGTGCGGCGTTTTCTCTTCTCCTTCATTTGCGTGATGCTGGCGATTCTGATGTTTTCCAACATCAGAAAAGTCGAGACCATCGTTCGGCTGCTGCTCGCGGCCTGCATTGCCGAGACGATCACGAAATACGTGTTCGTGTTCGCTCTTCCGGTTTACGGCATCCATCAGTCGTTCAACGCCGAGCCGATGCTCGCCGGGCTCTGGCGCGGGCAATTCGCGCACAAGAACATGGCCGGTCCGATCTGCGCCATCGAGCTGGTTCTCATCTTCTACGCCCGCCGCCTCGCGCCGATCTACCTCCTGGCTCCGCTCGCACTCCTCGAGTTCGTGTTCCTCCTGAAATCCGGCTCGAAGACGCCGCTGTTCCTCATCCTGATCGTCGCGGTGCTCGCGCGGGGCCTGCTGACCATCCGCAGCGGCCCGTTGCTCGCGGCGACCGTCCTGGCCTGTCTGGCCCTCCTCAACGGCATCACCCTGGCCACGGTGGCCAGCGACGAGGCCCGGGATATCGCGGCCAAGCTGATCGGCGACATCACCTTCACCGGCCGGATCGAGCTGTGGCGGTTCCTCCTCCACTACACGGCCGACTACCCGCTGATGGGAGCGGGTTTCCAGTCGTTCTGGCAGGTCGGAAGCCTCTCGCCCGCCGTGACGCGGGGCAACAACTGGGTCGTCGCGGCCGTTTACGGACACCAGGGATTCCTGGACACGGTCGTCATGATCGGCATCCCCGGCCTGATCCTCACGCTGCTCTTCATCGTGGTGCGGCCGGCGCTCGATCTCGCGGCGGTCCGCCACCGCAACGACCCGATCCTGAAGCTGTTCGTGACCATCTGGCTGTTCGGACTGTTCACGAACGGGACGGAGTCGATCCTCCTCAACCGGGCCGACGGAACGTGGATCTTCCTCGTCGCGTCGATCGTCGTCATCAGGCGATACCGAATGAACGACGGCGTGCCGGCGGCCCGGATGCCCCCCCCAGCCTCCGAGAGACAAACCTGAACGGCAGAATCCGTTGCCGTCACGATCACGTCCCCTTCTCTCGGTGGCCCCTCCCCCTCCCGATGCTCAAGCACACCCTCCTCTACATGGTGGCCTTCGCGCTGCCGGGCCTGCTTGGGTTCTTCTCCTTCAGCATCTACACGCGCCTGCTGACGCCGGCGGAGTACGGCGTGTACTCGGTCGGGGCGAGCATGGCCTTCCTGATCGGGAATATCGCCTACGGCTGGATCCGCTTCTCGATCGCGCGGTTTCAGGCCGAGGCGCACGAAACGAACTTCGTTCCCTTCGCCCTGATCTGCTTCGCATTCACCACCTTGTTCGTCGCGCCCATCGTCGTCGGCGGTGGGATCCTGGTGTTCGGCGAGGCGAGCGTCGTCGTCCTGGCGATCCTGGCCATGGCGATCGCGCAAGCCCTGTTCGAGATCACGCAGGAGATGCGCCGGGCCCGGCACCAATCCGGCGCCTTCGCCCGCACCACCATCGGCCGCAGCCTGCTCAGCTTCAGCATCAGCGTGACGCTGGCCTTCCTCTATGCCCGCGGATCGATGCTCCTGATCGGCATCGCCGCCGGCTTCGCCGTGATGGCGCTGACCTTCTTCTCCGCGCAGGGCCCATGGTCCGCGGCCCGGTCCGACGACCAGAAACCCCTCGAGACCGGACTCATCCGCCGCTTCCTGCGCTACGGCATGCCGCTGGCGCTGTCGGGCCTCGTCTTCTCCGGAAACTCGACGCTCGTGCGCATCCTCGTTGGGGGCGTGCTCGGTGCTGAGGCCGTCGGGCATTTCGGCGCGGCGCTCGACGTGACGAGCCAGCTCTGCGGGATCCTCGCCGGCAGCGTCACATCGATCATGGGCCCCCTGGCGATCGCCGCCTATCGCAGGGGCGGCGCGGCGGAGGCGCAGCGGGAGTTGCGCTCGGGGATCGTGCTGTTCCTCGGAATCCTGATGCCGGCTCTCGCGGGTGTCGCGGTCGTCGCGCACCCGTTCGCCGAGGTGATCTCGGGCGCGGCCTTCGAGGGGACCGTCGGCGCCCTGCTGCCTCTCCTCGCCCTCTCGCGCGGGCTCAATGTCTTCGCGCAATACTATCTGCATCTCGGATTTCAACTCGTCGAGAAACCGATCCGGCAGGTCGTCTGCGGCGGTGCCACGCTCGTCACCAACATCCTGCTCAACCTCGTGCTGACGCGGTATTTCGGCTTGATGGGCGCCGTCTGGGCGCTGGTGATCTCCGACCTCGTCGGCGTGGTCGTCTCGTTCATCCTGCTGCGGCCGGTTTTCGCCATGCCGCTCCCGGCCCGGCCGATCGGCCTGATCTTCATCACGACGGCCGCGATGGCGCTGAGCTGCTCGCTGGTCCAGGAGGCGATGGACGGGACTTCGGCGGTGTTGCGTCTCGCCGTCACGGTCCCCGCCGGCGTCCTCGTCTATGCCGGCCTCGGCTACGTCCTGGATATCGGAGACGTTCGATCGAAGAATGTGGTTGTGAGGGGGATCGATGCGGCTCTCAAACGCTTCCGCTAGCCCCTCTCCGCCTGATCCAACTCTCCTGCCGGTCAAGCGGCAATTGCATGGCCTGGATCTTGTCCGCGGCTTGGCGGCCATCGTCGTGCTGATCTATCACGTCGACTTCATGTTCGGCCTGCGCGGCCGGCTCATGCCGGGTGGCTATCTGGCGGTCGACCTGTTCTTCATTTTGAGCGGCTTCGTCATCGCCTACAATTATGAGAAATCACTGACCGCCGGAAAGATTGATTTGTTTCAACTGGCCGTGCGCCGGCTCGGACGCCTGTATCCGCTCTTCGCCCTAACAATGTTCGTCGGGTGGGGCGTCATGACGGTGCGCTTCTACAGCCATTACGGATACTTCGATACGCAGCGTCTCGCTCTTGCTGCCGGACTGAATACTTTCATGCTTCCCACTTTGAAAGGAATTTACGATCTCGAAATCCTATTTCCCTTCAACGCGGCGAGCTGGTCGATCTTCTACGAGATCGTCACGAACATCCTCTTCGCCCTCTGGCTCGCCTTCTTCTCGACCCGCCTCCTGATCGTGCTCTGGGTGCTGACGGGCCTCGTTCTCGCGGCGGCGATCGGCTCCTACGGCAGCGTCGATGTGGGATGGGGCTCCTCGACCTTCCTCGCCGCCTTTCCGCGCGTCGTGTTCTCCTTCCTGACCGGGATGCTGATCTTCCGCAGCTATGCCCGGTCCCCCTGGACCTTCCCGTCGGCCCTGCCGCTCGCGGCGCTGCTCGCCGCGGCCGCGGGTCTGGCCCAGGCCAAGCTCTGGCTCCCGGAGCCGCTGCAGCCCGTGGCCGACGGCTTCGCGGTCCTCATCCTCCTGCCCGCCCTGGTGATCGCCGCCGTCGGTGCCGTCTTCTCCGGCCGGGCCGCCCGCCTCGCGACATTCCTCGGCGAGACGTCCTACGCGGTCTACCTGACGCAGGGATCGATGATCATCGCCGCGGCCGGCGCGACGCAGTACCTGTTCAAGACCAAGATCGCCGACCTGTCGCCGCTGGCGGGCTTCGTCTTCGTCCCGATCTGCATCGGCGTCAGCTACGCCGTCTTCCGCCTGTTCGAGGCGCCCGCGCGACAGCTCTTCCGCACGCGCCTTCCCGCGGGACGCGCCGTGGGCGGCATGGCCAAACGGACCTCCCCCTGACGGAAGGGTCGTCCGCGGCCCTGCGCCCGCCACCTGCACGCCGCGGGCGTTGCAGACGGCTTCCGGGCGATCCCTTCGGCGTCTGCCCCGGTCGTCGCGGGGCGAAGCCGAAGCGGTCCAGGGCACGCCCCCGGACGGCGCGCGCCCCGGATTGCTCTCGCCGCGCAAGGACGTAGGCGAGACCGAACCGATCAGTTGGAAACGGGATCGGCGGACACGCGGCCGGCCTCATGCCGCCGACCAACAGGCCGTCGATGTCCTGCGCGCCAAGCGGCGCCGATACGGCCCGCTCAGCGGGCCGCGGCGGCGATGGAGCCTGCCCCCAGGCTGAGATCGTAGAACAGCCCCGTCGTGTTGCGCGTGAGGCCGAGGAACTTGTTGATCTCGGTGGAGGGCGCCGTCGAGACGTAGATGATGTCCCGGTTGCGCATGAAGAACGCGTTCGAGAGGAACATGCCGTCGGCGCGGTTCAGGTCGACCGTATAGATGGTCGGCACCAGTTCGCTCGCGTATTTCGAGACGTCGACGCCCATCTCGGACAGGGTCCGCCGCGCCTCCATGCGGTAGATGAACACGGCGGACGGATCCGCCCGCGCATCGTCGAGGCCGCCGGATTTGGCGATGGCCTCCGCGAGCGTCATGTTGTCGTTGTCGAAGGGGAAGCGCCGGTTGTTGATGCCGCCGACCGAACCCGGCGGCAGGGTGGCGCCGAGCGTGAGGAAGATCTTGGGCTCGCGCGAGATGTAGACCACGTCGCCGGCGGCGAGCTGGATGTTCTGGGCGGGGTTCTTGACCAGGCTCGTCATCAGAGCCTGCTCCGTGCGGGCGCCGCGCTGCACGGTGATCAGCGTCTCGTAAGCGGGGCTGCGCGGGCCGCCCGCGCGGGCGACCGCGCCGAGCACCCGCATCCCCCCGGGATCGAGCGAGAAGCGCGTCGGCAGGTTGACATCGCCGAGAACCGAGATGTCGTTGCCGCGGCGCTCCGCGATGGTCACCACGACCTGCGGTTCGATGGCCCGCTTGGCCAGACGCTGGGCGATCTCCCGGCCGACCTCGTCCGGCGTCATGCCGACGACGCGGATCGTGCCGGCATAGGGCGCGTTGATGGTGCCGCCGCCATCGACCTGCTGATTGGGCACCTGGACGAAGTTGCCGTTCCGGCTGCCCGATTCGTTGGGCAGGAACAGGCCGCCGGTCGAGGCCTCGAACACGGTGATCGCCAGAACGTCGCCGGGCGCGATGCGCGCCTGAGAGGCGCGGCCGCCGCTCACGAAACGGGTGAAGGCGGGAGTCGCGGCGCTCGTGCTGCGGTTGGTGGCCGAAAGTGCGGTCGGGCTGAGGGAAACGAGGGCGTAGCTCACCGATTCAGGGGCCGGCTCGATCGTGACGTCGGCGGAGGAGCGGACAGCGGACGCGATCGGGCCGTCCCGCGGCGTGACGGTGCAGGCCGTCCCGGCCGCAACAAGGCAGGCAGCGGCCAAGCTGCGTGCGAGAACACTGGGGTAGAACACTGACAGACGCCCCTGGGCACCGTTGCGTCCGAGCACCATTCAGGATCGGATCATACCAGACAAGGGCCCGAGCAGTTTTTAGCGTGGGTGTTGCAGCTCTGATATCAATTGCCCACCGATGATCACAACAACCTGAAATACATGTGCCCAAAATCTCGGCAAAAACTTCGGCGACTACGCTTCTTCCGGAAAAACCGATTGATGCATATCGCACTGGATCGAGCCGGATCCGAAACATTGACCTGAAAAAACACCAAACAAAATCAAATAAACGCAGAACTTCAACTTCGAAACCTGCACGCAGCCCAGTGCCTCATTCCTGCGCAGTGGCGGCGAAGATGATGAATCTTTGATCGCTCGGTCGGCATCGCATCCACCGGGTGGGGCGAGATCACCGCGGCACGGATGTGCGATCGGCGATCGCACACGCCCAGGTTTCACACCTGCGGCGACCGCCTTGTTGCAGAAGCGCCACCAGATCCCGAGGTGAAGCGCCTCTCAACGCGATGGATGTCTCGATCCATCCGGCGCCCCGAAGAACGAGCCGGCGAAATCGAGCAGGTCTGCGGCGTCGCCGAAAAGGCATCGAGGGCCAGCGACATCCGCCCGATTCCGACAGCATTGCCTCCGACTGCCGTCCGAGGCAAGTCCATGACCAATCTTCTCCGGCATTCGATGAATGCGTGCTCACCGGGCCGAGAAAAAACCCTGTGATTTTGAATGATGCCGACAAATACGTATTTTTATTCGATACCCCAGCATATACTCGAAAACTCTCGGTTCATCCCCGCCCCGCGCTTCGTCGGAAGCGGCGGATACGCGACGAAAGACCTGCGAAGATGCCCGGAACGAGCACGATGCGCTTCAGACGTCTGGCCGCATTCACCCTGTCTTTCGTGTCGCTGTCGGCCGCCGATGCCTTCGCGATCGAGAAGTCGATCACGCTGCGGAACGCCGCCGGAAAGCCGTGCCTGGAGGTCAGGAGCGCGTCCCGCCCGGACCTCGTCATGACGGGCAGCTACCACCATCTCGTGACGCTGGAGAACCGCTGTTCGCGCGCGATCGCCTCGACGGTCTGCTACAAGAACTCGAATCTCTCGTGTCGCCCGGTCCGCACGCGACCCTATTCCCAGGAGACCGTCCTTCTCGGTGTCCGGTCCGGGGGCGCGCAGTTCGACTTCACCTTCGATGAGCGCTTCGTTCCTTGACGGCCGGCGCACGACCGGCATCGCGCGCGCGGCGCCCGATCGACGAAGGATCTCCGTCAGCGGTCCCTCGCGGAGCCGTCACGCCCTGATCTCGACAGGCGTCACGGCTCCTCGCTCTCGTGCTTCTACAACGTGTTGTTCTTCAGAAGATCATCGAAGTAGCCGATCGTCTTCACGAGGCCGCTCCTCAGCTCGATCTGGGGCCGCCAGTCGAGCTTGTCCATGGCGAGGCCGATATCGGGACGGCGCTGCTTCGGATCATCGGACGGCAGCGGCCGGTAGACGATGGCGGAGCGGGTTCCGGTGAGGTCGACGACGAGCTCCGCCAGCTCGCGGATGGTGAATTCGCCCGGATTCCCGATATTGACCGGTCCGGTGAAGCCGTTCTCGGTGCCCATCATCCGAACCATCGCGGCGATCAGGTCATCGACGTAGCAGAATGACCGGGTCTGCTGTCCGTCGCCGTAGATCGTGATGTCCTCGCCCTTCAGCGCCTGGACGATGATGTTGGACACGACCCGCCCGTCATTCGGGTGCATGCGCGGACCATAGGTGTTGAAGATCCGCACGACCTTGATGTCGAGATTGTGCTGGCGATGGTAGTCGAAGAACAACGTCTCGGCGCAGCGCTTGCCCTCATCGTAGCAGGACCGATAGCCGATCGGATTGACGCGGCCCCAGTAGGATTCCGTCTGGGGATGGACTTCGGGATCGCCGTAGACCTCGGAGGTCGATGCCTGAAGGATGCGCGCCTTCACCCGCTTGGCGAGCCCGAGCATGTTGATGGCACCGTGGACGCTCGTCTTCGTCGTCTGGACCGGATCGAACTGATAGTGGATCGGCGAGGCCGGGCAGGCGAGATTGTAGATCTCATCGACCTCGACGTAGAGCGGGAACGTCACGTCGTGGCGCATCAATTCGAAATTACGGTAGTCCAGCAGATGGTGGACGTTGTTGCGCGTCCCTGTGAAGAAGTTGTCCACGCAGAGAACTTCGTGCCCCTCCTTGACCAGCACGTCGCACAGGTGCGAGCCGAGAAAGCCAGCGCCACCGGTCACGAGGATCTTTTTCACGGTGCCGTACTGCATGATCAGGACCCTCGGACGAAAGAACGGTGAGCCGTCATCAGGCTCGAAACTCTGTGGAGACGGTCCGGCCGCCGCTTGAGCGGCCGGTCATTCACTGCACCGAGATGTCATCGGCTTTGAGAAGCGACCCTCTGAGAAGGCCCGGGAAGCGGGCCGTCAGAGTTCGAGACGCCGGTCGGCGCCGCCGACACCGACATAGGTGAAGCCCTGCCGCTCCATGTCTTCGGTGCCGTAGACGTTGCGCAGGTCGACGAGGACGGGAGCGGCCATCAGCGCCTTCAGCCGCGCCAGATCCAGCGCGCGGAACGCGTTCCACTCCGTCACGAT
>NZ_JBELQE010000111.1:0-5913 GCF_040270385.1 Methylorubrum podarium
GGAACGGACCGCCCCCCACCCGGAAATCCCCCGCCGCGAAGCCCGGCAGCGTGGCACTGTTCTGCACCCAGTTGCCCGAGACGAGGGTGAACCGCGCCACCGCGATGGCCGCGCTCGCCGTCGACGGGCTCGACGTTCCCGCCGCGATCGTCAGACCGCCCGCCTGCGCGGTGATCGCGCTGTCGAGCGTCACCGCCCCCGCCGCCTGCAGCGTCAGCGACGCCCCCGTGTTCCACGACAAGGGCGCGCCCGCGGCCAGCGTGATGTTGCCGGCCTGGTTCCCCGCCGAGCCCGCGGTGCCGGTCGAGACCGTCACGTTGGCGCTGCCCAATGCCGTCAGCAGCGTCCCGGCATTGATCACCGAATCGTCGGCATCGGCCGTGAACCCGCTCCCGGTGGTCTGCGCGCCGTTCGCGATCGTGACGTTGTACGGATCGAGCAGCAGCGTGCCGAAAGACCCCTTGGCCGCCGTCAGATCGGTGAAGCCGGCATACGACAGCACGCCCTTCGACGACACCTCCGCCTGCCCGCCGTTGCCCCCCTGCGCCCCGCCGCGCGCGGTGATCGTGCCGGCAAAGCGCGTCGCCGCGTCCGACCACACCACCACGTCGCCGCCGTCGCCGTTCACCGCGGCATCCGCCCGGATCGTCGTGGTCGCGTCCACGTCCACGCTGCGCGCGTGCGCCAGCCGCCCCGTGCCCTCGCGCCCGCCGCCGATCCGCACCGTGCCGCCGCCGGTCGCGCCCGAGGCCGCGATCAGCGCCGCGTGCGTGGCGATCGCCGGCGCGGTCGCCACCACGCGCCCGCCCCGGCCCGTCCGGCCCTCCGCCGCGACCGCTCCCGACAGCGCGAGCGTCTCGCGCCCGTGCAGCCGCGCCCGGCCGCCCCTGGCGCCGGACACGTCCACCGTCCCGGCCACGGCGAGCCGCCCGCCGCCGATCGTCACCCGGCCGCCGTCGGCTCCGTCCCGGCCCGAGGCGTCGAGCCGGGCACTCGCGGTCACCGCCACCGCGCCGTCCCCGCCCGAGAGCGTGATGCGGCCGTTCTTCCCGGAGACCGAGCGCGCCTCGACCACCCCCGACAGGTTCACCGCCTGCCGCGCCATGTCCCGCGCCGCCGCCGCGCTCAGCGTCACCGAGCCGCCATCGGCCGCGATCACACCCGCATTCGACACCAGCGCCCCGCGACCCTTGGCCCGCGTCGGCACCGCAACTTGCAAAAACCCGTCGCCGGAGAGATCCAGCGTCGCCCGCTCGCCCGCGCCGAGGCCCACACGCCCCATCGGCACCGAGATCGTGCCGGTGTTCGTCACCTGCCCGCCGATCAGCGCCGCGTAGCCGCCGCGCCCGATCGTGACCGCGCCGCGGTTCGTCACCGGGGCCGAGGCGCCCGCGCCGCGGAACGCGCGCCGGCCCGCCTTGAAGTCCTCGTCCGAGATGCCGAGCGAGGAGGCGACGAAGCCCGCCGCGTTCACCCGGCCGGTCCGGGTGATGGTGATGCCGTTGGGGTTGACGAGGTAGACCTGCCCGTTGGCGTCGAGCCGGCCGGCGATGGTCGAGGGCGTCGCCCCCGTCACCCGGTTGAGGATCGCCGCGGACGCGTCCGGCTGGCGGATCTCGACCCGGTGGCCCTGGCCGATGGAGAAACCCTGCCAATTGACGATGGCGGTCTGCGAGGATTGCGTGATCGCCAGCGCGCCGTGGTTCGGGCTGCCGATGGTCACGCCACCCGAGACCACCTGCCCGCCGGTCGGCAGCGGCTCGGCGCGCAGCGGAACGAGACCGACGCCGACCAGCGCGGTCGAGGCCAGCAGCGCGCGGGTGAAGGCGCGGGCGCGGGGCGAGGCGGAAGGGGCCATGGCGCTCGTTGACTCAGAACTGCAGGGCGACGGTGAAGGTCAGGCGGGTGTCGTCGGGCAGGCGATCCGAGCGCTCGGCCCGGCCGAGTTCGACGCTCGCGGCCGCGTTGGTGAAGCTCGAGGACGGCGCCGCGGCGAGCCGCAGGCCGGCGCCGTAGGCGAGGCCGCGGGTCATCGGCCGCTCCAGCGCGGTCGGGCGCTGCTGCCGCGTCAGGCCGACGGCGCCGAAGGCGTAGGGGGCGATCACCACCGCGCCGGGCGTGGCGTCCTCCGGCGGCAGGCCGGTGCCGAGCTGCGCCGGGATCGCGGGCAGCGCGAAGGGCAGGGTGACCGGCACGAGGAAGGGGAACTGCGCCTCGGCGCGCACGACATAGCCTTCGTCGCCCTGGAACAGGCCGGCATCGAAGCTCGACAGGCCCGACAGGCTGGCCAGCCCGATCTGCTCCGAGCGCGGCAGCGCTTGGTTGAAGGCGGTCTGGGCGCGGGCGCGGAGGTCGAGGGTGAGGTGCTCGGCCAGCGGCTGGGTGACGGCCAGCGCCGCCTCCAGCTTCTGGAAGTCCGGCCGCATGCCGAGCCGCGACAGCGGCACCAGCGCCGAGCCGGGGAGCGGCGCGTCGCGGGCGCCGAGCCCGTCGAGGCCGAAGGAGGCGGCAAGCCGCGCGGTGACCACCGCCTCGCTCGGGGCGAACCAGACGAGGTCGCCGCCGGTGCGGGCGATGCGCAGGCGGTCGAGGGTGAGCGGCGCCTCGACCGGCGAGACGACGTCGACGCGCTCCTCCTGCGCGTCGAAGGCGGCGTCCCAGTTCAGGGTAAGGGCGCGCGAGCGGATCAGGGGGTAGCGCAGCCGGGCCGAGTAGCGCGAAAAGTCCGAGGCGATGCCGAGCGTGCCGGGCACGGCCCGCGGCGCGGTGCGGGCGTCGGTGGCCTCCAGGTTGAGGGTGAGCCCGTCGATCCCGAGCGGCAGGATCAGGCCGAGGGCGAGCGCGCGGTTGCGCGGCTCTGCGCCGAGGAAGCTTCGCTCGCCGCCGGCATACGGCGCACCGGAGGCGCGGAAATACAGGCTCTCGCCGCTCCCCGTCGGAGAGTTGAGGTCGAGGCCGGTGCCGAGGGTGTAGGTGCCGAGGCTTCGTGCCAGCACGTTGTCGGTAGAGACCAGCCCGGTGACGGGCTTATAGCGGGCCTCGACCACGAGGACGGTGCCTCCGGGGCGGCTGCCAGCGGCGAGCGTGGAGCGCAGGACGGTGCCGGGCGTGTCGCCGGCCAGCAGCACGCGGCGCTCGATCTCGGCGAGCGTCAGGTCGGGGCGTCCGACGAGGGGAGCGAGGACGGCGGCGATGCGGGCACGGATCTCGGAGGGCAGCGTCGCGACGTCGATGCGCTCGATCTGCCCGTCGACGACGAGCAGGCGCACGTCGCCGCCATCCTTCAGCTGCTGGGCGGGCAGGACGACGCGCACAAGCGCGAAGCCCTGCGCGGCGTAGGCCTGTTCGAGGTCGCGGGCGGCGGCGAACAGGTCGGCGACGGTGATGGACCGGCCGGACAGGCGGGCGCTCAGATCGCGGGCGGCCGCGTCGGCCTCCCCGCCGCCCGCCGGCGCCCCCTCGATGCGCAGGCGTCCGACCCGTAGCGAAAGGCGCTCGGCGCCTGCGGGCGCGGCGGGTCCGACGCCCTCGGGAATGGCGAGGCCGCCGCCGCTGCGCTGCAACGGCGGGCTGAACGAGGGCGGCGTGATCTGCGACGCCGTCTGCGCGAGGGCGCCGCGCGCGGACGGCAGCGCCGCCAGGACGATGACGGCGCAGGCACGCCAGGACGATCGAGTCACGAGGAAAGCCGCCTACCGGAGAGCCTCGGGCGGGTGGTCCCGCCGCACTTCGTCATCAAGGCGCACCATCACCCCGCTCCTCTCCGCAGCGCCGACAGGTCCTGACGGACTTGGATCCCGAGCGCCGTTCACCGCCGCCTCCGCAAGGACGGTCTTCGGCCAGCCCGGCCCCGGGGACAAATTCAGATTACGCGGCCCACAAAAGCGGGACTCGATCTTTAGAACACAAATCAATCCAGCGGATCAACACTTCATCGATCTCGATCCGCAGCTTTGTCTCGGGGATAGTCCAAACTGGACAAATTCTCCGTCCATCCGGATGCGGAGGCCGCGAGAGAGCCGTCCGACGACGCGGTCACCGATCCGTCGAAGGAAGGCGCGTCGAATCAAGGATCCGCGGACGCCGATCCGAGGCGGGCCGGACATTGCCTGCTGGTCGATCGGAAGGGCGGGATGGACCTGCGGGTCGATCTCACGCGCCTCTTCGGCCTGATCGTGCCGAGGGTGGTGTCCGAGGCTGCGGAAAGCGAACCGGTCGCGGTCGATCGCCCGGCGCTTCATCGACCGCGAGGCGGCGCGGCCGGCATTCGGGGCCGAGAGCCTGTGCGCGCAGTTCGGGCCGTCGCGCTCGATGCTGTATCGGGAGTTCGGCCGGCGGGCAGGGCGGCGGTGATCCGGCAGCGGCGGGCGGCGCGGGCGGTGGACTTGCTGACGCGGCCGGATGCGGTGGGGCTTACGACCGCCGCGGGGGCGCGGGCGATCAGGCGCGACGGAGTCGGGCCGAAAACGACGGACGAGGTGTCGGCGGCCGAGATCGGACGGCTGTTCGACGACCTGTGGCAGGCTGGCGGGGCACGATCGGGAGCGGCTCCGAAGGATGCCGCAGGCGCCCCCGGCTTCGATGCCGACGCCGGAAAGGCCCGATCGAAGACCGAGCCTTTCCGATCACGTCCCTGGCCCCGTCGGTCCGTTAGCCTTTCGACGGAGGGGGGGCGTCCGCCGGGTTCACCGCGGGTCGGGCGGGCCCTCGCCCTTGCCGACGAAGGGGATGCCCTCGATCGGGCATTCCTCGGTGCCGACGCTGGCGCGGGTGATGGCGCGCACCGCGTCGCGGGTGCCGTCGGGATCCTCGATCCAGCGGCGGTAGAAGTCGTAGGGGCATTCCGACATCCCGTGCCGGTTCTCCTTCGAGTTGATCATGCCCGTGTAGCCGCGGTGCAGGAGCTTGAAGAGGTGGTTCTCCGACTGGCCGTGGGCGCGGAAGTCGCGGATCAGGAATTTCGAGAGCGCCGCGTACTGGATGCCCATCTCCTCCTCGCCGCACTCGCCGAGCGTGCGGCCGTCGAAGCCGATGATCGCCGAGTGGCCGAAATAGGAGTAGACGCCGTCGAAGCCGGCGGCGTTGGCCACCGCGACGTAGGTGTTGTTGGCGAACGCCATCGCCTTCGAGATCAGGACCTGCTGTTCCTTCGCCGGGTACATGTAGCCCTGGCAGCGGATGATCAGCTCGGCGCCGCGCATGGCGCAATCGCGCCAGATCTCGGGATAGTTGCCGTCGTCGCAGATGATGAGGCTGATCTTCAGCCCCTTCGGACCGTCCGAGACGTAGGTGCGGTCGCCGGGATACCAGCCCTCGATCGGGGTCCAGGGCATGATCTTGCGGTATTTCTGGACGATCTCGCCCTGGTCGTTCATCAGGATGAGGGTGTTGTAGGGCGCTTTGCGCGGATGCTCCTCGTGGCGCTCGCCGGTGAGCGAGAACACGCCCCACACCTTGGCCTTGCGGCAGGCGTCGGCGAAGATCTCGGTCTCCGCACCGGGGACGGACGAGGCGGTCTCGTACATCTCGGCCGCGTCGTACATGATGCCGTGTGTCGAGTATTCGGGGAAGATCACGAGATCGAGGCCGGGCAGGCCGGCCTTCATCCCGAGGATCATGTCGCCGATCTTCTTGGCGTTCTCGATGACCTCGGCCTTGGTGTGCAGGCGCGGCATCTTGTAGTTCACGACGGCGACGCCGACGCTGTCCTGGCTCGATGAGATATCGCCGTGCATCATGGCGGCGTTTCCTCCGGTTTCGTGAGAAGGGAGGGGCCCGCCGCGCGAGCCCCCGGTCGCAGGCTCTCGCCGTGGGCTAGCCCGGGGCGAGCCCGAGCAGGGTCCCGAGGGGGACGACGAGGGTGAAGCCGCCGTAGAAGCCGTCCTTGGCCCGGCGCGCGGTGAAGGGGTTCCA
>NZ_JBELQE010000008.1:0-26768 GCF_040270385.1 Methylorubrum podarium
CAGGAGGGGTGGGAGGAGGGGAGGCAGGCGTCGCCGGCCGCTCCGGCGCCGCGGCCGGGACGGACGGGACGGCGCCGCGCGGCGGCGGCGGTTCGGGCGCCGGTTCCGGACGGGGCGGCTCCGGCGCGGGAGCGGACGTCGGGGTCACACTTGGAATCGGGCTCGGCGCGGGGCCGGCGATCGGGCGCGCCTCGACCAGAGCGAGGCGGCGCTCCAGGACCCGAATGCGCTGCCGCTGCCGCAGCGCCAGCAGCAGGCCCGCCGGACCGGACAGGGCGAGCGCCAGCGCGAGCAGCACCACACTCAGGAAAAGTCCATCGTCCATAGGCCGACCGTCCGCTCCGGGAGCGGAGAAGCTAGCCTCGTTCCCGGCCCGTACGGGTGCGGGTGCTCACACGCTCGTGAATCGTCGCGGCACGCATCCTATGGATCGCGCGGTCTTGCAAATGACGACCCGCTTCGATGTCAGCCGCGCGTTCGGCTGCCGTGCCGCCTCAGCGGACGAAAGCAAGATGAAGACGGCAGCCCTCGCGCTCGACCACGGCACAGCGACAGTCGATCTTCAGGCAGGCAATGGATAAGCGCACAGAATCAGGAACGACGACACCTGGACCGACCTCGACATCGACTCCATCGGGTGTCTCGTCCCAAACGAGGCATCCGACATCACGATGGTTCGCCGAAGATGAAATCAGTCCTACCTTGAAAGCATCCTGCAGAAATAAGTCACGGTAACCTTCCAACATCGGTTAACTCCGCGATTGCCTCAGATCCGCAGCCAAAGGTTACGGTTAATGCTTCCCAAAATCACGCGGAAAATGACTACGTGCGGTATAAAAAACCTGTTGCACGATGCGCAACTTCATGGAAGCCGATCACTAGTTGCTTATTCGTTCTCCGGCTAAGTGCTTCTCAGATGAGCCTTTTCGCGTCGGTACATCCGTCGGCGGCGGCCGAATCGGGAGACGCCCTCTGATTGTCCGCCGGATCCGAGGCGCGCCTCGACCCGGTCCGCGAGGCGGTTCGAGGCCCACGCCGTCCACCTCAATCGTCCGGCAGCCGCGCGCCACGACTTGACCCGCCCCGGCGGCGGCCTCACCATTCGCTCTACGCGCGTAGACTAAGGTACAAGAGGCGTGGCGACAGGCCGGTTGGCGAGCATCCCGTTCTTCAAGGAACCGGGTGTCGATCTCTCCCCATTCGAGACGCGCTGCCATTGGCGGCGCTTCGACGAGAACGAGACGCTCGTCGATTACGACGACATCTCGACCGACGTGTACTTCCTCGCCATGGGCGAAGTGCGCATCCTCAACCGGTCCCAGTCCGGCAAGGAGGTCATCCTCGGCGAGATGCGCACCGGCGCCTTCTTCGGCGAGCTGGCGGCTCTCGACGGCATCGGCCGCTCGGCCAACGTCACGGCGCTCACCCGCGGCGAGGTCTGCGTGGTGCCGGCTCCCGTCTTCCGCCAGATCGTGTTCGCCTCCGAGGCCATCGCCGACCGGCTGTTCCGCCTGCTCGCCAAGCGCGTGCGCGAACTGAACACCCGGCTGATGGAGCACGCGCTGCTCGACCTGCGCCACCGGCTCTACGCCGAACTGCTGCGCCTCTCCGTGCCGCGGGCCGGACAGGACGGCGAGCGGGTGGTGACGCCGCCGCCCTACCACCACGTCCTCGCCGCCCGCATCGGCTGCCGCCGGGAGCAGGTGACCCGCGAGTTCACGGTGATGGCCGGCGAGGGACTGATCGACCGCACCCGCGGCGCCCTCGTCATCCGCCGCCCCGACCTGCTCGAAGCGCGGGTGCAGGAGGCGCTGCGGGAAGACGCGTGAGGCGGCCCGCAGCACCGCTTCTGCGAAGACGCATCCCTTAAAAGACAAGTCGCGGAGATCCGTCGCGACGCCGGTCCGAAGATCCATCTTGCCCGCAACCACTTCCCATCCGGAACAGAGGCTCCGCCTGGAGCGGGTCACCAAGCGCTTCGGCGCGCACCTAGCCGTCGATGCCGTCTCCCTCGACCTGGCGGGGGGTGAGTTCTTCTGCCTGCTCGGCCCGTCCGGCTGCGGCAAGAGCACCCTGCTGCGGATGGTGGCCGGGTTCGAGGCGCCGGATTCCGGCACGATCCGGCTCGGCGAGACGGACCTGACCGCGCTGCCGCCGCACCGGCGGCCGGTCAACATGATGTTCCAGTCCTACGCGCTGTTCCCGCATATGAGCGTGGCCGCCAACCTCGCCTACGGCCTGAAAGGCTTGGGCCTGAGCCGGGCGCAGAGCGCGGAGCGGGTGAGGGCGCTGCTCCGGCTCGTGCGGCTCGAAGGCTTCGAGGCGCGCCGCCCCGACAAGCTCTCCGGCGGCCAGCGCCAGCGGGTCGCCCTGGCCCGGGCGCTCGCCCGCGAGCCGCGCCTCCTCCTCCTCGACGAGCCCCTCGGTGCCCTCGACCGGGCCCTGCGCGAGGAGACGCAAGGGGAGTTGCGGGCGATCCAGCGGCGGCTCGGCACGAGCTTCGTCGTCGTCACCCACGACGCCGAGGAAGCGATGGCGCTTGCCGACCGGATCGGCGTGATGGAGCGCGGGCGCCTCGTGCAGGTGGGGCCGGCGCGCGAGCTCTACGAGCGCCCGGCGAGCCGCTTCGTCGCGGGCCTGCTCGGCGACGTGAACCTGATCGACGGCCGGCTCCGCGGGCCTGAGCCCGGCGGCACCCGCAGCGTCGAGACGGCTCTGGGCAACCTTCGCGCCACCGGCGAGGGCGAGGCGGGCAACGCCGTCGTGGTCGCGATCCGCCCCGAGCGGCTTGTCGTGAGCGGGGAGGGGGCTAGCCTGGAAGGCCGGCTCCAAGGTCGCTTGATCGAGGCGACCTTCCTCGGCGACCGCATCCGCTACCGGGTCGAGATGGCCAACGGCGCGACCCTGCGCGCCTCGGCCGCCCTGCCGGCGCCCGGCCCGATCCCGTCCGTCGGCGAGACCGTCTCGCTCGCGGTGCCGGCCGACGCCGCGCGGATCCTGCCGCCATGAGCGGCCCGTCGCAGCAGCTGTCGCGGCGCCTCGGCCGCGGCCTCGTGCGGGGCCTGCCGCTCCTGTGGCTGGCTCTGTTCTTCCTCGTGCCCTTCGCGGTGACGCTGAAGATCAGCTTCTCCTCGCCGGCGACCGCCCAGCCGCCCTACCTGCCGGTGCTCGAATGGGATGGTGGCCTGGAGGGCTGGCGCGAGTTCTTCGAGGCGCTCGACTTCCAGAACTACCAGATGATCGCGGCCGACGCGCTCTACCGCGACGCCGCCCTGTCCTCGCTGGGCTACGCCGCGCTCGCCACCGCGATCCTCGTGGGGATCGGCACGCCGACCGCCTACGCCATGGCGCGCGCCGCGCCGCGCTGGCAGCCGATCCTGGTGGCCCTCGTCATCGTGCCGTTCTGGACGAGCTTCCTGATCCGGGTCTACGCCTGGATCGCGATCCTCAAGCCCGAGGGGCTGCTCAACGCCGCCCTGTTGAAGCTCGGGCTGATCGGGGCGCCGCTGCCGATCCTCGACAGCCCCCTCGGCGTGCTCATCGGGCTCACCTACGCCTACCTGCCCTTCATGGTGCTGCCGCTCTACGCGGTGATGAGCCGGCTCGACCCGGCGCTCTCCGAGGCCGCCGCCGACCTCGGCGCGTCGCGGGCGCGGACCTTCTTCACCGTCACCCTGCCGCTGAGCCTGCCCGGCCTCGCCGCCGGGGCGCTGCTCTGCTTCATCCCGATGGTCGGCGAGTTCATCATCCCGGATCTGCTCGGCGGCTCGGACACGCTGATGCTCGGGCGCGTCCTGTGGAGCGAGTTCTTCTCCAACCGCGACTGGCCGCTCGCCTCGGCCGTCGCCGTGCTGCTGCTGATCCTCGTGGTCGGCCCCGTGGTGCTGTTCCGCGAGGCGGAGCAGCGGCGCGAGGAGGCGGTGGAAGGGGCGGCCGAGGGGGCGAGGCGATGAGCCTGTTCGCCCGCACGGTGCTCACCCTGGCGCTGGTCTTCCTCTACGCGCCGATTGCGGTGCTCGTCGTCTATTCCTTCAACGCGTCGAAGCTCGTCACCGTCTGGGGCGGGTTCTCGACCCAGTGGTACGGGGTGCTGTTCCGGGACGGGCCGCTGATCGCCGCGGCGCTCGTCTCGCTCAAGGTCGCCGTCCTCTCGGCCACCATCGCCGGGGTGCTCGGCACCTGCGCCGCCCTGGCCCTCGACCGGCACGGGCGCTTTCTCGGGCGCGGCGCCTATACCGGGCTCCTCTACGCGCCGATGGTGATGCCGGAAGTCATCACCGGCCTGTCGCTGCTGCTGCTCTTCGTCGGCATCGGCCTCGACCGGGGCATCGCGACCCTCGTCATCGCCCATGCGACCTTCGCCACCGGCTTCGTCGCGGTGGTGGTCGGCGCCCGCCTGAAAGGGCTCGACCGCTCGCTGGAGGAGGCGGCGGCCGATCTCGGCGCGGGGCCGGCCCGCGTCTTCTTCGGCATCACCCTGCCGCTGATCGCGCCCTCCGTCGTCGCCGGGTTCCTGCTCGCCTTCACCCTGTCGCTCGACGACCTCGTGATCGCGAGCTTCGTCTCGGGGCCCGGCGCCACCACCCTGCCGATGCGAATCTACAGCCAGGTCCGCCTCGGGGTGAACCCGGAGATCAACGCCGCCTCCACGCTGATGATCGCGGCGATCGGCCTCGTGGTGCTGGCCGCCTCCTGGCTGACGGGGCGGAAAGGCGCGGCGGTATAGGTCGCGCGCGACCCCCCGCTGTGCTAGCCCGCATCCCATGTCGAGCGATGCGCCGCGGGGCGTCTTCATCACCTTCGAGGGCGGGGAGGGGGCGGGCAAGTCCACCCAGATCGCGCGTCTCGCCGAAGCCCTGAGGCAGGCGAGCGGGCGCGAGGTCGTGACCACCCGCGAGCCCGGCGGCACGAAGCGGGCGGAAGAGCTGCGCGCGGCGCTGTTGCGGGGCGTCGCCAAGCCCTACGGGCCGTTTGCCGAGGCGCTGATGTTCGCCGCCGCCCGCATCGACCACATCGAGGGGCTGATCCGCCCGGCGCTCGCCCGCGGCGCGATCGTGCTGTGCGACCGCTTCGCCGACTCGACCCGCGCCTACCAGGGCGCGGCCGGCGGCCTGGAGCCGGGGCTGATCGCCAGCCTGGAGCGGGTGACGCTGGAGGGCCTGCGCCCCGACCTCACCCTGATCCTCGATCTGGCCCCCGAGGTCGGGCTGGCCCGGGCGCAGCGCCGCGGGGAGGGGGAGCCCGCCGACCGGTTCGAGGCGGAAGCGCTCGGTTTCCACGAGCGGCTGCGGGCGGCCTTCCGCGCCATCGCCGAGGCCGAGCCGGAGCGCTGCCGCGTGATCGATGCCGATCGCGGCCCCGAGGCGGTCGAGGCCCGGATCCGCGCCGCCGTCTCCGCGTGGCGGCCGGATCTGCTGCCGGCAACGGGGGAGGGGCAGGACCATGCGGCCTGATTCCGCCCGCCTCCCCCGCGACGCCGCCCGCACCGAGGCCGAGGCGGGCGACCTCGCCAACGTGCCGCGCCCGCGCGAGCAGACCCGCCTCCGCGGCCAGCCCCAGGCGGAGGCCGCCTTCGCCGGGGCGCTCGCCGCGGGCCGGCTCCACCACGCCTGGCTGATCGGCGGCCCGGCGGGCATCGGCAAGGCGACGCTCGCCTACCGCGTCGCGCGCCGGCTCGTCGCCGACCCGCGCACGCTCCCCTCCCCCGATTCCCTCGACGTGCCTGAGGACCACCCGGCGGCGCGGCAGGTGGCGGCGCTGTCGCACCCGAACCTGGTCGCCCTGCGCCGCGTCCAGGCCCCCGGCGCCAAGACGCTGCCGACCCGCATCTCGGTCGATGCCGCCCGCGAGGCGCTCGCCCTGTTCGGCTCGACCGCGGGCGGGGAGGGGGGGTGGCGCGTCTGCATCGTCGACAGCGCCGAGGACCTTAACGCCAACAGCGCCAACGCCCTCCTGAAGATGATCGAGGAGCCGCCGCCGCGGGCGATCTTCCTCATCGTCTCCCACGCGCCGGGCCGGCTGCTGCCGACGATCCGCTCCCGCTGCCGGGCCCTGGCGCTGCGCCCCCTCGCCGAGGCCGACGTCCGCGCCGTGATCGAGGACTTTCCGCCGCCCTTCGCTCCGCCCGAGGCGGCGGCCCTGGCGCGGGCGGTGGCGCTCTGCGAGGGCTCGGTCGCCCGCGCGGTGGCGCTGCTCGACCCCGCCACCGCCGCGGTCGAGGCGGAGGTCTCCGCCCTGCTCGCCGGCCTGCCCGAGCCCGACGGGCGGCGCGTGCTCAAGCTCGCCGAGACGCTCGCCGGCCGCGACGCCGAGCCGCTGCTCGCCACCGTCCTCGACGCGATCCAGCGCCACGTCGCCGCCGAGCTCGACCGGCGCCGGGACGAGGGACCGGCCCGCCTGCTCGGGCTCGTCGAGGCCGCCGAGCGCATCGCGTCGTCCGCCCGCGAGGCGGCGATCTACAACCTCGACCGCCGCCCGCTGGTGCTCGCGGCCTTCCGCGAACTGGCGGCGGCCGCGCGGGCGTGAGCGCGATCGACGAAGCCGGGTGAGAAGCGTTCAGCGCCCCGGCGCAGCCAGCACGCCCATCCGCCCGTCCGCATCGATGGCGAGCGCGAGCGGGGCCGGGTCCGCCGCGCAAGCGGCGGCGGGGATCTGCATCCAGAAGCCGATCCGGTGGCCCGGACGCGCCGGGCCGATCACCTCGGCGAGATCCTTGCGCATCCGGCGCGGCCGATCGAGGCCGATCAGGCGGCCGGAGCAGTAGACGGCGAGCCGATAGGTCTGCGTCGGCCTCGCCGGATCGAAGGCGTAGGCCGAGACCACGGCATCGACCGGCGAGGTGCGCGTGATGAACTCCAGCGCGCCCTGCATCGAGGCGGGAAGCGTGAGGCCGCGGGCATCGATCGCCGCGGCGGCCGCCGCGGGGTCGGCCCAGCTCCCGGCGGGCAGGGCGGCGAGCGCCATCCGTGCCCGTCTCTCCTGCCAGTCGTCGCGGGCGGTGTCCGCGCTGCCCCAGGCGGCACAGCCGGCAAACATCAGCAGGTAGGCGGCGAGCCAGCGCCTGAGGGTGACGGGCGCGGCCGCGTCGATGCGGCGGCGCAGGGCGCGGTAGAGCGCGAGATCCACGGGTCCGAGCAGCACGGCGAGCCCGAGCGCGACCACGATGGCGGTGAGTCCGTAGGCGAGCCCGGACCAGTGGGCGGGCACAGCCCGGGCGGTCAGCACCAGCACCGGGACGTGGACGAGGTAGAGCACGTAACTCGCATCGCCGAGGGACAGCGCCGCCCGCGTCACGGCGCCTTCGCCCCGGGCCTGACGGGCCGAGGCCGCGGCTCCCACGAGCAGCACCGCCGCGATCCCGCCGAGCCAGCGCGCCACGTCGCGCTCGACGAAGAGGCAGGCGGCGAACAGCGGGAGAGCGAGCAAGCCGGCCATGGGGGTGATCCGGCCGGAGGCGATCAGCCGGGGCAGCAGCAGGCCGCCCGCGAAGGGCACGCAGGCGGCCGCCACGGGCAGCAGGTAGGCCGGCGGCAGGACCAGGTCGTGCGAGGCCGTCGGCAGCAGCAGGAACGCCGCCGCGAGCAGGACCAGCCAGAGGACGGCCAGCGGCACGATCCGGCGGGCGAGGCCGGCACTCGCCAGCCCGAACAGGCCGACGTAGAAACTCGTCTCGAAGACGAGGGTCCACTCGACGTTGAGCGCGTAGCTGCGCGGGCCGGCGGGCGCGAGCGACAGGGAGAGCGGAGCGAGACCGCCGAGGCTCAGGCCGAGGGCGGCGAACACGGCGGCGAACAGCGCGACGACCGCGAGGTAGGTCGGGAAGATCCGCGAGATTCGGTGCGCCAGGAACACCAGGGGGCGGTCGCGCACCACGAGCCCCGCCATCAGGGTCCCGGAAATCGCGAAGAAGACGGCGACGCCCCACACGCCCATCATCGCCTCGAAGGTCGGGAACGAAGGCTCCGCCCCGCGCAGGATCTGGGCGTAGACCGCCGCGTGATGGACGAGCACCGTCGCCGCCGCGAGCCCGCGCAGGATCTGGATGTTGGCAAGGCCGGCGGTCGCGCGGCGGCCGGCCGAGGCGGGGACGGGCCCGGCCTCCAGGGCGACCCCCGGTCCGAGGCCGGTGGCCGGCTGGGCGGCGGCCAGCGGCGCGGTCCGTGCGGGCCTGGGCAGCATCCGGGCAAGGCGTGCGAGCATGACGGTGCGTGTTTCCGGCCCCGGCGGGCGCGTCGGGTCCCCGCGGGCTTCGGAAGCGATCCGTAACGAAGACTTGGGCCGTTTTGGCGTGGCGGCGGCGTTCGTCGGCGCGTGCTGCCATTCGGCAACAGGTCGGGCGGCCGGCCTTCGACATCCGCACGCGGAGGGGAACGAGCCCTTCGGCGGCGCGGCGGGCGACCCGGGACAGGCCAGGGTGGCGGAGGGCAGAGCCGTTCGCGGCGTGGTTCATCCGCCCGAAGGTTCCCAGCAATTTTGCAGTCTTCCCCGCTATAATTTGCGGACCCGGGCGCCGAGCGTGGCGTTTCAACGGGACAGGCTGCCGGTGAGATCGCTCCCGCAGCCGACCCGTTGAACAATCCGGAGACGAATCACCATGGCCACCAAACAGAAGACCTTGCACGATGCGTTCTACGAGACGCTGAAGGACGTTTATTACGCCGAGAAACAGTCCGTGCGTGCGCTGAAGAAGTCGGCCAAGGCGGCCGAGCACGAGGAGCTGCGCCAAGCCTTCGAGACGCATGCCGAGGAAAGCGCCGGTCAGGTCGAGCGTCTGCAGCAGGTGTTCGAGATCATCGGCAAGCCGTCCCGCGCGAAGACCTGCGAGGCGATGCAGGGGCTGACCTCGGAGATGGAGGAGGATCTCGAGGATTTCGAGGACAGCCCGGCGGCCGATGCCGTGCTGGCGGCCTGCGCCCAGGCCGTCGAGCATTACGAGATCGCCCGCTACGGCACGCTGAAGACCTGGGCGAGCCAACTCGGCTACGCGGACGCCGCCAAGCTGCTCGACGAGACCCTGCAGGAAGAGAAGAAGACCGATCAGCTGCTGACGCAGATCGCCGAGCGCCTGAACGTCGAGGGCTCGGAGCCGGCCGGCGGGGCGGAAGGCAAGGGCCGTCGCAAGGCTTCCTAGGACCGGCCTCAGACCACCGAGACGAAGAAGGCGCCGCGAGGCGCCTTTTTTGTTGTCACCGGTTCGGCCTGCACGGCAGCGCGGCCTCCGTCCGAGGTTCGGTCAGATCAGGGCACCGATCAGCGTCGCGGCGCCGATCAGGACAACGCAGGCGCCGACCTGCACGGCACGGAAGGTTTCGCTTAACGAGCGCCGGTTGTCGTTGGCAGCCTGAGGATGCGCGCGCAGGAAATGGCGGTCAAGATTCGGCTCCGGAAGCTCGATCCACTGCTCGTCGGACTCGCGAACCTTGGCGATGGACATGCAGACCTTCCTCGAAGCATCCGGAGAGTGAGATCGACGCGCACGGCTCACGCGTGAGCCTCAATATTCGACCGTCTCGTTGCCGGCGAGGATTAAACCGATGTCCGGCCCCGTGTCCATGCACAATAGATCAGAAAGCCGGGCAATCGCGCACCATATTGCAAAAATGACAGGTCTCAGGCCTGCAGAGCTTCGATCCATGCGTCCAGCGAATGCGTGGCATATGGTGTCTGGTATACCAAAAGGTGCGCTGCGGTGGCACATACGCTGCAACGCAACACACCGCACGGGACGCTCCTCATGATCTCTCTGGCTCTCCTCGCCGCCGTCGCCGCCGGTGCGGCCAACATCTTCCTGGTCACCCTGGTGGCCAACCGCTTCGGCCCGCAGGCCGGCACCGTGTCCGCCGGTGAGTTCGCCGCCGTCGGCGAGGCCGCCCCGGCCGCCCCGAAGCGCAACGCGGTCAAGGTCGGCAACGAGAACCTCTCGCCGGTCGCCGCCCGGCACGCCGCCTGAGCGTCTCGGCAAGCCGCACGAACGCTGTCGGACGAGAAAGCCCCGCCGGGTCCCTGGCGGGGCTTTCTCGCGTCTGAGCCGGCCCGCGGCTGCCGCAGGTCCGGTTGCGTCGCGGGACGTTTTCGCGCCACAAGGCTCTTCAGTCCGACCGACCCTTCGCATCCGGGACATCTTCTGACGTGAGCGCGAGCGAGAAGGCGAACGAGCCCTTCCTCATCACCACGGCGATCTCCTACCCCAACGGCGCGCCGCATATCGGCCACGCCTACGAGGTCATCGCCACCGACGCCATCGCCCGCTTCCACCGCCTCGACGGGCGCGAGGTGCTGTTCACCACCGGCACCGACGAGCACGGCCTCAAGATCCAGCAGACCGCCGCCAGGGCCGGGGTGACGCCGCGTGCCTTCGTCGACGACATGGCCGGGCGCTTCAAGGCGATGGCCGACCGGTTCGACTGCGCCTACGACCGCTTCATCCGCACCACCGAGCCCGACCATTACGCCGCCGCCCAGGCGCTGTGGCGGCGCATGGAGGCCAACGGCGACATCTATCTGGCCAAGTATGCCGGCTGGTACTCCGTGCGCGACGAGGCCTATTACGACGAGGCCGAGACCGTGCTCGGCCCCGACGGCGGCCGCCGCTCGATCAAGACGGACACGCCCGTCGAGTGGATGGAGGAGGAGAACTACCTCTTCCGCCTCTCCAAGTACCAGGAGCCCCTGCTCGCGCTCTACGCGAAGCAGCCGGACTTCCTCGGCCCGGAGACGCGGATGAACGAGGTCGCGAGCTTCGTGCGATCCGGCCTCAAGGATCTCTCGATGAGCCGCACCACCTTCGACTGGGGTGTGCCGGTGCCGGACCGGCCGGGCCACGTCATGTATGTCTGGGTCGACGCGCTCACCAACTACCTGACGGTGACGGGCTTTCCCGATGCGCAGGCGCCCAACGCCCGGTTCTGGCCGGCGGCGCTCCACATCATCGGCAAGGACATCGTCCGCTTCCACGCGGTCTACTGGCCGGCCTTCCTGATGTCGGCCGGGCTGCCGCTGCCCAAGCGCATCTTCGGCCACGGCTTCTTCCTCAGCCGCGGCGAGAAGATCTCGAAGTCGCTCGGCAACGTGGTCGATCCGCTCGATCTCGTCGACACCTACGGCGTCGATCCGGTGCGCTACTTCCTCCTGCGCGAGGCGCCCTTCGGCGGCGACGGCAATTACGACCACGAGGCGATCATCACCCGCATCAACGCGGATCTCGCCAACGACCTCGGCAACCTCGCCCAGCGCTCGCTCTCGATGGTGGCGAAAAACTGCGGGGGCGCGGTGCCGGAACCGGGGCCCCTCACGGAGGCCGACGAGCGCCTGCTCGCCGCCGCCGCCGCCCTGCCGGAGACGGCGCGGGGGCTGATGCGCGATCTCGCCCTGCACGCGATCCTGGCCGAGATCTGGGCGGTCGTGGCCGAGACCAACCGCTACTTCGCCTCCGAGGAGCCGTGGCGCCTGCGCAAGTCCGATCCGGAGCGGATGAACACGGTGCTCTACGTCACGGTCGAGACCCTGCGCCGGGTCGGCCTGATGGTGCAGCCTTTCGTGCCGACGGCGGGCGCGGCCCTGCTCGACCTGCTCGCCGTGCCGGTGGACGCGCGCAGCTTCGCCTTCGCCGGCCCCGAGCACCGCCTGCAGGCCGGCACGGCCCTGCCCGCCCCGGCCCCGATCTTCCCACGCTTCGAGAAGCCGGAGGCGGCGGCCTGACGCCGTCGCCCCGCGCCGCTCCTCCCCAAACAAATCTGCCCGAAGAGACCATGCTGGTCGACAGCCACTGCCATCTCGACTTTCCGGATTTCGCCGCGGACATCCCCGGGGTGATCGCCCGCGCGGCCGAGACCGGCGTGACGCGCCTCCTCACCATCTCGACGCGGGTCGCCAAGGCGGACAGCTACCGCGCGCTCGCCGAGGCGCACGCGGCGGTCTGGTACACGGTCGGCACCCACCCGCACGGCGCCGCCGAGGAGCCGGACGTCCCGGCGGAAAACATCGCAGCGCTCGCCGACGCCCCGCGCTGCGTCGGCATCGGCGAGGCGGGGCTCGACTACCATTACGCGGACGCCGCCCCCGCGGCGGTGCAGGAGCGGGTGCTGCGCGCGCATATCGAGGCCGCCCGCCTCTCCGGCCTGCCGCTGGTGATCCATTCCCGCGACGCCGACGCGCATATGGAGGCGGTGCTCACCGACGAGATGGCGCGAGCGCCGTTCAAGGCGGTGCTGCACTGCTTCTCCTCGGGCGCGCGGCTCGCTGAAGTCGGGGTCGAGCTCGGCCTGTCGGTGTCGTTCTCCGGCATCGTCACCTTCCGCCGCTCGGATGCGCTCCGCGACATCGCCCGGAGCGTGCCACTCGACCGCATCCTGGTCGAGACCGACGCGCCGTTCCTCGCGCCCGAGCCGCACCGGGGCCGGCGCTGCGAGCCGGCCTACACCGCCGACACCGCGCGGGTGCTGGCCAAGGCGCTCGACCTGCCCTTCGAGGACTTCGCCGCGCGCAGCACGGCCAACTTCTACCGGCTGTTCGCCAAGGCCGCGGCGATCGAGGGCTTGGCGGCATGAGGGGCGGCATGAAGGCCGGGCGATGAGGGTCGAGCGATGAGCATGGGGGAGGGGGCATGCCGCGCTTGAGCCTGCGCATCCTCGGCTGCGGCTCGTCCGGCGGCGTGCCGCGGGTCGGCTACGGCTGGGGCGCCTGCGACCCGGCCGATCCGCGCAACCGCCGCCGCCGCTGCTCGCTGCTGGTGGAGCGGCGCCAAGGGAACAGGGAAGGGAACGGGGGAGGGGTCGCCACGACGGTGCTGATCGACACCTCGCCGGACCTGCGCGAGCAGCTCATCGATGCCGGCGTCACCCGCCTCGACGCCCTGCTCTACACCCACGCCCACGCCGACCACACCCACGGCATCGACGACGTGCGCCCGCTCGTCATCCACATGCACCGGCGCATCCCGGTCCACGCCGACCCCCTCACCCGGGCGATGCTGATCCAGCGCTTCGGCTACGCCTTCGAGACGCCGCCGGGCAGCCTCTACCCGCCGATCCTCGACCTGCACGAGATGCAGGCGGGCGCGGTCCTGACCATCGACGGAGCGGGCGGCCCGATCGCGGCGGAAGCCTTCCGCATGGAGCACGGCAACGAGATCGCCCACGGCTTCCGCTTCGGCCCCGCCGCCTACGCGCCGGACGTGAGCGTGATGCCCGAGGCGGCCAAGGCCCGCCTGCACGGCCTCGACCTGCTGATCATCGACGCCCTGCGCGAGACCCCTCACCCGTCGCACTACTCGGTCTCGGACGCGCTCGCCCTGATCGAGGAGGTCGCGCCGAAGCGGGCGATCCTCACCAACCTCCACACCGATCTCGACTACGCGACGCTGGCGCGGAAGCTGCCGCCGAACGTGGTGCCGGCCTATGACGGGCTGACCGCGACGGTCGATCTGTGATCCGTTCGATCGGCCGGACACGCCGAGGCATCACGCCCGCACGTCCCGCATCTCCGGCCGGAAGAACAACCCGGCCTTGAGGCTATCGCCGATGCGATGCGCCCGCTCGACGATCTCCGCCGCGATCGCCGGCTCGAAAACCTCTCTCGCCGTCTCCTCGAACAGGCCGAGCCAGCGCGCGAAATGCGCTGGCGCGATCCCCTCGATGCCGAGATGGCGGCCGAACGGGTTGCCCTTGTAGCGGCCGGTCTTCAGCAGCACCGAGGACCAGAAGTCGCGGATCGTGGCGAGGTGGCGCGGCCACGCCTCGTCCGGGATCTTTTGGGCGAAGACGGGCCCGATCAGCGGATCGCGGCGTACCCGGGCGTAGAAGGCATCGAGGAAGGCGGCCAGCGCCGCCTCGGTCAGTTCGGCCTGCTTCATGACGCAACGCAGGAGGAGGGACAGGAGACGGGGCAAGGGGCGGGGAGGGGGCCTCTCAGCGGACAAGGCGCCCCTGCCCCGGTCGGTTCCAGGGTCAGTTCCGGGCGAGCGAGGGCTGGATCAGGCCGGCGCCGACGAGGATCTGGGCGGCCGCCGCCCTGGCGAGCTGGCGGTAGCCAGCATCGGTCATGTGCAGGCCGTCGGGGCCGATCATCTGGGCCGGGGTCATCAGCCCGTGCGTGACCCAGGACTGCATCAGGGCGCGGCGGCGGATCACCGGCACGCCGAGTTCAGCCGCGAGCGCGTGCAGCGCCTCGCCGTAGCGCTCGGCGCCCTGCACGCCCGTCAGCCTCTGGCACCATTGCTGGTCCATCAGCACCACGTCGGCCCCCGTCGCGCGGATCGCCAGGATGCCGGCGCGGGTCAGTTCGACGAAGCGCTCCAGCGGCACCCCGGCGAGCGGATCGTTGCTGCCGGTCTGCCAGACCACGAGGTCCGGACGCTCGGCCAGCACGTCGCGCTCCAGGCGCCGCGCCATCGCCTCGGAGGTGTCGCCGCCCTTGCCGCGGTTGATCACGGTGATCGAGCGGCGGCTCGATGCGCCGATCTGCAGGCGCTCCTCGAGGTCGCGCTCCAGCAGGGCAGGGTAGGCCGTGGCCGGCGACGAGGCACCCGCCCCTTCCGTCGAGGAGGAGCCGAAGGCCACGATCCGCACGTCGCCGTCCCGCCCGAGTAGGGAGGCGAGCCGCACGAGCTTCGCCGGCAGGCGATCGGCGGAGGCCGGCTTCTGCGACTCCAGAACCCGTGGTCCGGTGACCGGCGGCGCATCGGGCTGCGCGCCTGCGCCGGTGACGCCGAGCGGGCCGGCGAGGGCGGCGGCGAGGATCAGGCCCGTAAGCGTGCGGAACGACATGGCGAAGCGTCTGACAGCCGATTCTGTTTCCCGATGTCTCCGGCTGATGCCCGACGAATGTGACGATTGCGAGAGACCCGCCGCAGGCCGGACCGCATCGGCGCAGAACGGCGCAAATCTGGGAAAATGCCGGGGATTCATGGTTAATGGATACCGGAAGGGGGTCGCGCACACATCCTCATGTTCCATAATATATCTTATGCGAACAGTCCTGGTGGGGCTGGAAAGGCTCGTCGCGGGCTTGGATGCCACGACTGTGCCGTCCTGTTCCGTGTCCCGACCCGCGGTGGAATGAGATCGCCCTCCCCCTCGCCTCGGACCCTTTTCGCCTCCGCCCGCCTTCAGCGGCCCTTGGCCCGTACCGCGCGCCGCCCGGCGATCTCGGCGATGAGGATGCCGCCGAGCACGAGGAGGAGCGCCAGCGTCTCGGCGCCGCCGAAGGGCTCCCCCGCCAGCAGCACGGCGAGCCCCGCGCCGAAGACCGGGACGAGGTTCACGAACAGACCGGCCCGGTTCGGACCGATCAGCTCGACGCCGCGGATGAAGGAGAGCTGCGCCAGCAGCGAGGGGCCGAGCGCGACGAAGGCGATGATCGCCCAGGCCGTCGCGGTGGTGGGCCAGATCGAGCGGCCGAGCGCCCATTCGGCGGCCAGCGGCGGCAGCGAGGTCAGGAGCGCGGCCAGCGCCAAGGCGCTGAAGAAGGCGAGCCCCGACACCGCGGGCCGCCCGGCAAGCGCCACGGTGTAGCCGGCATAGACCAGGCTCGCGACGAGCATCAGCCCGTCGCCGAGATTGAGGCCGAGATGGGCCAGCACCGCGAGGTCGCCGTGGGTCGTCGCCACCGCGACGCCCACCAGGGTAACGGCGGCGCCCAGAAGCTGCCCGGCCCGCACCGGCACGCGGCGCACGGCGAAGTTCAGCGCCATGACGAAGACGGGGATCGCCCCTTGGATCAGGGCGACGTTGACCGCCTTGGTGTAGATGCCCGCAGCGTAGAACAGGCTCGCGAAGATCGTGAAGCCGAACGCCCCCATCAGGAACAGGTAGGGCCAGCGCTGCACCAGCCGGTCCCGGTCCGCCAGGATGGGGCGGCGCGCCACCACCACCAGCACCGCGAAGGCGAACGCCCAGCGCAGCGTCGTCAGAACCTGCGGCGAAACCTCGCCGACCGCCCACTTGCCGGCCACCGTGTTGCCCGCCCAGAGCAGGGTGGTCAGCGTCAGAATCGGATAGGCCACCGCGGAGGCGCGGGAGCCGGGGGTGGCTTGGGTCACGCGGGAAGGTCCGTGTACGAGGCTCGTTCCGGTCCGATGCCATGCCGTGCGGGCGGCAGAATAGCCAGGGGAGGGCACGACACATATTCCGTGAAGGGATCGCCCCTCCCCGCCCATGGGTTCACCCGTTCGTCGGCTTGACGTTCCCTCGCGCCTGCCCGACTCCTCCCGCCGCACCGGAGCCGAACCCCTGCCCCCTCATCAAGCCTCGCGCCGCCACGCCGACCTCGGGCCCGACTTCGCCGACGTCGTCGCGCCCGCCGCCTTCCCGTCGGCGATCCTGCGCTACCGCAACCAAGCGTGGGCGCGGCGCGTCGGGCTCGACGGCCTGTCGGACGAGGACTGGATCGCGCATTTCGCGCGCTTCAGCCCCCTGCCCGGCTCGTTCGAGCACCCGCTGGCGCTGCGCTACCACGGCCATCAGTTCCGCTCCTACAACCCCGATCTCGGCGACGGGCGCGGCTTCCTGTTCGCGCAACTGCACGACCTGCGCGACGGGCGGCTGCTCGATCTCGGCACCAAGGGCAGCGGCACGACGCCCTGGTCGCGCGGGGCGGACGGGCGGCTGACCCTGAAGGGCGGGGTGCGCGAGGTGCTCGCCACCGCCATGCTGGAGGCGCTCGGCGTCGAGACCTCGAAATCGTTCAGCCTGATCGAGACCGGCGAGGCGCTGGAGCGGGGCGACGAGCCCTCCCCCACCCGCTCGGCGGTGCTGGTGCGGCTCTCCCACTCGCACCTGCGCATCGGCACCTTCCAGCGCTTCCTGTTCCTCGAACAGCCCCAAAACATCGCCCGCCTCGTCGATCACGTGGTCGAGACGTACTATCCGGGCATCCGGGCGGCGGACGGAGCTGAGCGGGCGGCCCTGTTCTTCGAGGCGATGACGGCGCGGGTGGCGCGGATGGGGGCGCAGTGGATGGCCGCGGGCTTCGTCCACGGCGTGCTCAACACCGACAACATCAACGTCACCGGCGAGAGCTTCGATTACGGGCCGTGGCGCTTCGCCCCCGCGCACGACCCGGCCTTCACCGCCGCCTATTTCGACGAGTGGGGCCTCTACAGCTTCGGCCGCCAGCCCGAGGCCCTGTTCTGGAACCTGAGCCGGCTGGCCGATTGCCTGCTCGGGCTCGTGCCGAAGGAGCGGCTGGAGGCGGGGCTGAAGACCTTCGGGCCCGCGCTCCAGGACGCGTTTGCCGAAGCGATCCTGTTCCGGCTCGGCATCACGCCCGTGCAGGGGGAGGGCGAGGGCGCGGTCCACCGGCTGGTCGGCGCCTTCTGGGCCTTCCTCGAGAAGAGCCGCGCCCCGTTCGAGCAGGTCTTCTTCGACTGGCGCGGCGGGCTGGCGAGCGAGCCCCGCGCGGCCCGGAGCCCGGCGGGCGAGCACTATGCCGGCGACGCCTTCCGCCCGGTCCACGCCGCGCTCCAGGCGATGCGCCCCTCCCCGACCGTGAACCTCGACCACCCCTACTTCGCCCGCGAAGAACCCTGCACGATGCTGATCGACGAGGTCGAGGCGCTCTGGGCGCCGATCGCCGAGGCCGACGACTGGTCGGCGCTCCACGCCAAGCTGGCCGAGATCGAGGCCCTGGCCGAGGCCACCGGCACGCGCCCCCTCCCCCCGGAGGCCTGAGACGCGATGGCACGGCGCTTCGTCCTGCGGGGCCGGACCGCCCTCGTCACGGGGGCGGCGAGCGGCATCGGCGCGGCGCTGAGCCTCGCGCTGGCGGAGCGGGGCTGCGCCCTGGCCCTGGCCGACCGGGACGCGCCGGGCTTGGGCCAGACGGCGCGGGCCGCCCGCGCCGCCGGCGTCGCGGTCAGCGAGCACGTGCTCGACCTCGCCGACCGGGCGGCGCTCCTCGCCCTGCCGGGCGCGGTTCAGGCCCGCCACGGCGGCCTGCAGCTTCTCGTCAACAATGCCGGCGTGGCGCTCGGCGGCCGGTTCGAGGACACCGACCCGGCCGACATCGACTGGCTGATGGACGTGAACCTGCACGCGGTGATGCGGCTGACCCATGCCTGCCTGCCGCTGCTGCGGGCCGAGGACCAAGCGCAGATCGTCAACCTGTCGAGCGTGTTCGGCATCATCGCGCCCGCGGGGCAGGCGGCCTACGCGGCGAGCAAGTTCGCCGTGCGCGGCTTCACCGAGGCCCTGCGCCACGAGGTCGAGGGCACCGGGCTCGGCGTGACACTGGTGCATCCCGGAGGCGTCGCCACCGCCATCGCCCGCAACGCCCGCACGCCCCGCGGGATGGATCCGCGGGAGGCCGCCGAGGGGCTCGCCGCCTTCGAGCGCCTGCTGACCCTGCGCCCGGAGACGGCGGCCGCGGCGATCCTGCGCGGCATCGAGGCGCGCTCGCCCCGGGTGGTGATCGGCGCGGATGCCCGCCGCGCCCTGCTGATCCAGCGCCTGATGCCGGTGCGCTACTGGTCGCTGATCCGCCGCGCCGTGCGGGACGACCGATGAGGGTGGACACCTGACCATGGCGAGCCTGCGCGCCCACCTCTACGATCTCGCCATCCGCCTCGCGGTGAAGGGACGTCTCGGCGGAACCCACGACGTCTTCGCGATCCGCCGGGCCTTCGAGCGCGCCCAGTTCCCGGCGCCGTCCGGCGTCGCCTTCACCCGAGGCACGGTCGGCGGCGTGCCCGGCGAGTGGGCGCAGGCCGAGGGCAGGGACACGGGCAGGGGCGCGGACGAGCGCCCCACCCTGCTCTATCTCCACGGCGGCGGCTTCATCGCCTGCTCGGCGCTCGTCTACCGCCCGGTCACCGGCCGCTTCGCTCGTGCGGGCTTCCGGGTGTTCACGCCGGATTACCGGCTGGCGCCGGAGCATCCCTTCCCCGCCGCCGTCGAGGATTGCACCGCGGTGTGGGCCGCGCTCGCGGAGGCCGGGCCGGCGGTCCTCGCCGGCGATTCCGCGGGCGGCACCCTGGCGCTCGCCACGATCATCGAGGCGCGCCGCCTCGGCCTGACACCGCCCGCGGCGGCGGCCCTGTTCTCGCCGGCCACCGACCTGATCGGCCGCAGCGCCTCGTTCCGCACGAATGGGCGGCGGGACGCGATGTTCCGCCCGGAAGCCCTGACGCGGCTCGTGCCGGCCTATCTCGCCGGGGCCGACCCCGCCGACCCGCGCGCATCGCCGATCGAGGCCGATCTGTCCGGCTTCCCGCCGCTCCTGATCCATGTCGGCGCCCGCGAGATCCTGCGCGACGATTCCCTGCGGCTCGCCGAGAAGGCCAAGGCCGCGGGCGTGCCGGTCGATCTCACGGTGTTCCCCGTGGTGGCGCATGCCTGGCAACTCGCCGAGAGTTTTTTGCCGGAGGCGCGCCACTCCCTCGACAGGGCGGCGCTCTTCCTGCACCGCGCCCTGGAAGAGGGCACTCACCGGGCGGAGACCGCCGCGTGAGCGGGGCACCCCTCGACCTGATCATCGTCGGCGCCGGCTTCTCCGGCCTCGCCATGGCGATCCGCGCGCGGCAGGCCGGGTTCGACCGCCTCCTCGTGATCGAGAAGGCCGCCGGCATCGGCGGCACGTGGCGGGAGAACACCTATCCGGGGGCCGCCTGCGACGTGCCCTCGCAGCTCTACTCCCTCTCCTTCGCCCCGAAATCCGACTGGACGCGCCTGTTCGCGCCGCAGTCCGAGATCGCGGCATATCTCGAAGACCTCGTCGCCGAGCACGGCCTCGCGCCGTTCCTGCGCCTGGAGACGCGGGTGGAGCGGGCCGTCTTCGACGCGGCCGCGGGGACGTGGCGGGTCGAGACCGACAGGGGCGCCTTCTCCACCCGCGTGCTCGTCGGTGCCATGGGCGCCCTGCACCACCCCGCCCTGCCCCGCCTCCCCGGCCTGGAGACATTCGCCGGCACCGCCTTCCACTCCGCGACCTGGGACCATGCCTGCGACCTGACGGGGAAACGCGTCGGCGTGATCGGCACGGGGGCGAGCGCGGTGCAGTTCGTGCCGGAGATCGTCGGCGGCGTCGCCCACCTCACCCAGTTCCAGCGCTCGGCCCCCTGGATCCTGCCCCGCGGCGACGCTCCAGTCGGCCGGGGCCTGCGCCGGATCCTTCGGGTCGCCCCCCTGCGCCGGCTCTACCGCGCCTCGCTGTTCTGGCGCCGCGAGGCCGCGGCGCTGGCGGGCTTCACCCGCGTCTCGACCGTGACCGGACTGGCCGAGGCGATGGCGCGCCGGCACCTCGCCGCCGCCATCGCCGATCCCGAGCTGCGCGCGAAGCTGACGCCCGATTACCGGCTCGGCTGCAAGCGGGTGCTGCTCTCCGACGACTACTACCCGGCGCTGGCCCGGCCCCATGTCAGCCTCGTCACCGCGCCGATCCGCGCGGTTCTGCCCCACGGCGTCGTCACCGCGGACGGCGCCGAGCACCCGTTCGACGTGCTGATCTTCGCCACCGGCTTCTCCCCCGGCGGCAGCCTGCTGCGGACCGAGGTGATCGGGCGCGAGGGGTCGAGCCTGCTGCAGGCGTGGAAGGACGGGGCGGACGCCTTCCGCGGCGTCTCGGTCGCGGGCTTCCCGAACCTCTTCCTGCTGCTCGGCCCCAATACCGGGCTCGGCCACAACTCGGTGCTGCTGATGGTGGAGGCGCAGGTCGCCCACGTCCTCGACGCGCTTCGGCGCCTGCGCGCGCATCCCGGCTTCGTGCTGGAGGTGCGGCCCGAGGCTCAAGCCGGCTTCCGCGCCGAGGTCGATGCGCGGATGGAGGGCAGCATCTGGATGCGGGGCGGCTGCGGCAGCTGGTATCTCGATCGCTCGGGCCGCAACCGCACCCTCTGGCCCGGCACGGTGGGCACTTACGTGCGGGGGACCGAGCGGATGCGGGCGGAGGATTATTGCCTCGTCGAGCCTCCAGGGCTTCGCCCTGGACCCACGAAAGGGCTCGCCCTTTCGAAACCCTGACGAGAGCGTCGTCCCGAAAGGGGGTTGCCGGCTTTCGGAAACGACGATGCTTCAGCCTGCCCGGTCCTGCTTGCGCTCGACCTCCAGGCGCACGCCGCGGCCGGCCAGGAGGATCTCGGCGAGGAAGGCCAGGATCGCCAGGATGGTGCAGGCGAGCGCGAAGCCGAAACAGGCGAACAGCACCGAGGCTGCGGAGGCGTCGCGCAGGGCGCCGACGAACAGGGTCAGCACGGCGGCGCCCGTCATCACGCCGCCGAGGCTCGCCAGCACCACGGCACCGTCGAGCAGGAGCGAGCGGCGGCGCAGATAGGCGAGGCGCAGGGCCAGCGTCGCCCGCGCCTCCGCGTCCGCACCCGGCAGGGTGGCCGAGAGGGCATCGACCTTGTCGGCGACGCGGCCGAGGCGGGTCGAGAACACGTTGAGCAGGGTCGCCAGCGCCGAGAGCAGGAAGGCGGGGGCGAGCGCCACCTGGATGATGTGGGCGATGCTCTCGGGGTCGCCCGCGCCCGTCACGCTCGGGAACATGGAACGGGGGCCTCAAGCCTTGCGGGCGCGCCGCTGCTCGCGAAAGATCAGGGCGAGGTTGCGCAGGTAGATGAAGGTCGAGAGCCCCTGGCCGATGATGATCACCGGCTCCCGGCGCACGAAGCCGTAGACCAGGGTCATCAGCCCGCCGAGGATCGACAGGAACCAGAACGAGAGCGGCATCACGCTCTTGCCGGCCCGCTCGCTGGCGATCCATTGCAGGATGAAGCGCGAGCCGAACACGAGCTGCGCCGCGATGCCGAACACCAGCCAGAAATCGAAGCGGGTGACGAACACGTCGTAGAAATAGGCCGGGAGATCCTCGGCGAGCTGGATCAGCATGGGGTCACCGGGCCTCGCTGTGCGCCACGTCGCCGGGCGCGTCCTGGGGCACATCCTCGGCCCGCGGGGCGGGCCGCCGCCGCCGGATCAGCCACCACACGCCGGCGAGATCGAGGATGCCGACCCAGAGCCGGTCGAACATTCCGTAATTCGAGCGGCCGGTGAAGCGCGGCCGGTCGACCACGTCGCGGTGGACCACGCCGAACCCCTCGCGGGTGACGAGCGCCGGCATGAAGCGGTGGAGCGCGTCGAAATAGGGCAGCGCGAGGTAGACCTCGCGGCGAAACACCTTGAGCCCGCAGCCGGTATCGCGCGTGGCGTCCTTCAGGATCTTTCCGCGCACGCCGTTGGCGATCCGCGACTGGAATTGCTTCCACGCGCCCTTGCGGCCGATCCGCTGGCCCTGGGCGAGGCCGACGCCCGCGCCGCCCTGGTCGAGGGCGGCGTAGAGCACGGGGATGAAGGACGGGTCGTTCTGGCCGTCGCCGTCGAGGGTGGCGATGACGGGCGCGCGGGCGCGCAGCACGCCGCTGCGCACCGCCCCGCTCTGACCGCCGCTGCGGTCGTGGCGCACCACGCGGAGCCACGGGGTCTTCGCCCGCAGCCCCTGGAGCGTGGCGAGGGTGTCGTCGGTCGAGCCGTCATCGACGTAGATGACCTCGAACGGCGCGAGGTTGTGGCAGGCATGGCCGATCTCGGCCACCAGCGCCGCGATGTTGCCGGCCTCGTTCTTCACCGGCACCACCACGCTGAGGCGCAGCGGCCCGGAATCGCTCGTCATGCTCATGGGGTGGCACCCGGCAGCGCGGCGTAGGCGGAGACCCCGACCGGCTTGCCGCCGTTGATGTTGAAGCCCGTGAGCCGGCCGACGGCCTCTCGCGGCTGACCGCCTTCCGCGGCGGCGAACGCGGCGGCGAACCGGTCCTCGACCAGTACGAGGCGGCAGCCCCCCTCACGCAGGAAGGCGGCGGCCTCGGCGCCGGAATTCAGCATGGCAAGGTCCGTGCCGACGGTGAAGACGAGGCTCGGCTCGCGAAGCCCGAGGCTCGCCACCTGGGGCTTCTCGCAGGGCAGGGCGTCGCGGATCGCGGCGAGCCGCGGCGAGACCTTGAGGCTCTGCAGCACCGGCTGGGTCAGGCCGAACACGGCCCCCGACAGCACCACCGAGGCGGCGACGCCGAGGGCGAGAGCCGCCTCTCCGGCCCCCTGCCCCGCCCCCCGAGCGAAGGCGGCCCAGGCGAGCGCGGCCAGCGCGCAGGCGGCCAAGAGCAGCGGCAGGGCGGCGAGCGGCAGCGCGTGGTCGAGCCGCCACGCGGCCAGGCTCAGGCCGAGCGTCAGCCCGACCGGGATCAGCACGACGAGGCCCGCCACCCAGCGCGCGCCCGGCCGGCGCGGATCGAGGGCGCCGCGGGACAGCGCCAGCACGGTGAGGATCGCCACCGCCGGCAACAGGGGCAGGACGTAGTGCGGCAGCTTGGTCGGCACCGCCTCGAAGATCAGCCACATCGGCACGATCCAGGCGATGAGCAGCGCCACCGCCTCCTCGCCCCGCCGCGCCCAGGCGAAGGGGATGGCCAGGGCGGCGAAGGCGGCGCCCGGCCAGAAGGTGGCGAAGAAGGCGAGCGCGTAGGCGCCGGGCGGGCCCCAGTGCTTCTCGGCGCCGGAGCCGACCTTGCCGAGCATGTCGCGCCCCACCGCCTCGCCGAAGAAGGCGCCGCCGCTCTTCCAGGCGATCGCCAGGAACCAGGGCGCCACGACGGCGAGGGTGATGAGGACGCCGAGCCGCGGGCGCAGGTCGAGCAGCCAGCGGGCCGAGCCCTCGCGCAGGCAGAGGACGAGGGCGGCCAGTCCCGCGAAGAGCGGCACCATCGGCCCCTTCACGAGGATGCCGAGGGCGATCCCGAGCCAGAAGACCAGAGCCGTCCCGAGGGAGGCCGGACCGCGGCGGCGCTCCAGCCGGGCGCGTCCGAGCCAGGCGCGGGCGAGCGCCCCGAAGGCCGCGACCGAGCAGGCGGTGAGCAGCGCGTCGGTCTTGGCGAGCCGGGCCTCCGCCGAGAGCATGATGCAGGCCCCGAACAGCGCCGCGGCCAGCAGCGCCCAGCGCCGGTCGAGGAGGGCGAGGCCCGCCCAGTAGGTCAGCAGGATCGCCGCCAGCGCGCCGAGGAGCGAGGGGATCCGGTAGAGCCCGATCTGCGTGCGGGCCCGCGGCACGCCGAGGGCCTCGCCGGCCGCGACGGCGGCGGCCTGCGCCCAGTAGATCCCGACCGGCTTCTTGTGGCGCGCCTCGGCCTGGAAGCGGATATCGACGAGGTCGCCCGTCTCCAGCATCTGCTTCGAGGCCTGCGCGAAGCGCGGCTCGTCCCGGTCCATCGGCTGGAGCGTGGACAGGCCCGGCAGGAAGCTCGCGAGGCCGATCACCAGGAGCAGGAGGCAGGCCCGGACATGGCTCGCCGCCCCGAACGACAGCACCCGGTCCGCGAGGCGCAGCGCGCCGGCGGGCGGCCGGACGAGATCCGCCCGCGATGCCGCGGACGGGCCGACGCTGAGGCTCGTCATCGGTGGGGGCTGCCCGCTTGCGGCACGGTCTGGCTCGGGCGGGAGGGTACGGGCATCGGCGGCTCGGGCGGGCGGAACGGTTCAGGCCGGTGGACGGCCCGCATCCGGCCGGGGCGCCGTGTCGGTGATCCCGCCCCGATTGTCAAATACGGCGGTGCCCGCCCTCGGTCCCGGCGACGCGGCTTCGCGCGGTCGCCTCGGCAAAGCTTCGCCGGACGCGGGCCTTCCCGCAAAAAGCAACGCAACCATGCACCGGATGGGTAGCCGGACCGGGAGGGCGACCCTATATCCCGCTCATGGCAAACAACAGCGCAAATCCCTACACCCTCGAAATCGAAGCCTGCGAGCGCCCCGCCGGGCACTTCACCTGGGCCATCCGCCGGAACGGCAAGCTCTTCCAGCGCGCCGACCGGGTGCAGACCACGGAAGAGGCTGCCGAGCGCAGCGGGCTCGCCGCCCTGGAGAAGCTCCTCAGCGGCCGGGAGCGTTGATCGGCCCTTTCCGGCCTTTCCCGCGCTCCATCCCTCGAACCTGATCCGACAAGGCTCCCGGGCTTTCCGCCCGCGGGGCCTTTTCTCTGTCGTCTCGTCTGCGGCGCTCGGATACTCTCCCCTCGAACGGGAGGCGGGACCATGGCGCGTACGACGATCTACGATCGGGATCTCGATCGGAACCCGGCCAATTACCAGCCGCTCACGCCGCTGAGCTATCTCGACCGCGCCGCCCGCACCTTTCCGGATCAGGTCGCGGTGATCCACGGCCCCCTGCGCCGCTCCTATGCCGAGCTCGACGCCCGCTGCCGCCGCCTCGCCGCGGCCCTGGCCGCCCGCGGCATCGGCCGCGGCGATACGGTCGCGGTGCTGCTCGCCAACACGCCGGCGATGATCGAGTGCCACTACGGCGTGCCGATGACGGGGGCGGTGCTCAACACCCTCAACACCCGCCTCGACGCGGCGGCGCTCGCCTTCTGCCTCGACCACGGCGAGGCCAAGGTCTTCATCGTCGATCGCGAATTCGCGCGGATCGGCCGCGAGGCGCTCGACCGGGCCGGCGTCTCGCCCCTCGTCATCGATTACGACGACCCGGAATTCGCCGGGGACGGCGCCTCCATCGGCGAGACCGATTACGAAGCGTTCCTGGCCGCGGGCGATCCCGGTTACGCCTGGGCGATGCCGGCGGACGAGTGGGACGCGATCTCGCTGAACTACACGTCGGGCACCACCGGTGACCCGAAGGGCGTGGTCTACCACCACCGCGGCGCAGCGCTGCTCTCCCTCGGCAACGTCATCACCGCCGGGCTGCCGCAGCACGCGGTCTATCTCTGGACCCTGCCGATGTTCCACTGCAACGGCTGGTGCTTCCCCTGGACGCTCTCGATCGTGGCCGGCACCCATGTCTGCCTGCGGCAGGTGCGGGCGCCCGCGATGTACGCGGCGCTCGCCGAGCACGGCGTCACCCACCTCTCGGGGGCGCCGATCGTGATGTCGACGCTCCTGAACGCCCCCGAGGACCAGAAGCGCCCCCTCCCCCGGCGGGTCCACTTCCTCACCGCGGCCGCGCCGCCGCCCGAGGCGGTGCTCGCCGCCATGGGCGAGGCCGGCTTCGACGTCACCCATCTCTACGGCCTGACCGAGACCTACGGCCCGGCGGTGGTGAATGCGTGGCACGACGAATGGGACGCGCTCGCCCCCGACGAGCGCGCCCGGAAGAAGGCCCGCCAGGGCGTGCGCTACCCGGTGCTGGAAGGGCTCGACGTGCGCGACCCTGAGACGATGGAATCGCTGCCCGCCGACGGGACGAGCCTCGGCGAGGTGATGTTCCGCGGCAACGTGGTGATGCGCGGCTACCTGAAGAACCCGGCCTCGACGCAGGCCGCCTTCAAGGGCGGCTGGTTCCGCTCCGGCGATCTCGGGGTGAAGCACCCCGACGGCTACATCCAGCTGAAGGACCGCTCGAAGGACATCATCATCTCAGGCGGCGAGAACATCTCCTCGATCGAGGTGGAGGACGCCCTGTTCAAGCACCCCTCGGTCGCCGCCGCCGCCGTGGTCGCCAAACCCGACGCGAAATGGGGCGAGACGCCCTGCGCCTTCGTCGAGTTGAAGGAGGGGCGGGAGGCCACGGCCGAGGAGTTGGTGGCGTGGTGCCGCGAGCGGCTCGCCCCCTACAAGCTGCCGCGTCACGTGGTGTTCGGCGAGCTGCCCAAGACCTCGACGGGCAAGGTGCAGAAGTTTCTGCTGCGGGAGAAGGCGCGGGAGGAGTGATGCCGTTTCCGGTTGATCGCTTCGGCTACCGCCCCTCTCCTCCCCCTTGTGGGGAGGAGGCAGGAGGTGGGGGTGGTTCAGGATGAGGCGGTGCGGTGCCTTCTGCACCACCCCCACCCCGAGCCCCTCC